>JAQGOW010000641.1 GCA_028293405.1 Verrucomicrobiales bacterium | reverse complement strand
CTTCCATGTTCAAACCGTTTTCGTGCGGTTTGCGCGGAACGACCTGCCACGTTTTGCCATCATCTCGCGATACCCGCGTTTCCATTGCGCTCGGATAAACCATGCGCGACGTGGGTTCGGGTTTTTCCGGCACCTGCGCTTGCACGACTAAAGCGCCAGTTTTCGTTCTTAGAAGAGAAGGTTGCAATCCACGTGGCAAGACGAGCCGTTCCTCGCCAAACTTGAACCGCAACGACCCATCCGCGTCCACCATCGATGGATAATCATTGGGCGCTGCCGCGGAATTCGTCTCGGCTGCGTTAACCGATTTCAGTACGAGCAGCGCGGCCACGAGACATAAACCGATTCGATTCATTTCCACCTTTATAAACAAAGACCGGTTCAATTCTGCGCGGCAGTGCGTGAACGGAAAAGATCGCGCCTTAGTCAACTGTCGCCGGTTGATCGGGCTGCGGTTGCGGTTGGGCGACTATGTCGGAGAGAATTTTGTTGAAGTCTTCCAAGCCGGTCGCCGGGATAATGATCATGTCGCGATGGCCGTTAGCTTCTTCGACGATGCGCAGAAAACGGCCGCGATCATTCTCTTTCAAGGTGAACAGGAACGTCTTGCGTTCGACCTGAAGGCGTTCAGAACGGAGCGTCGTTTCGTTGCTCGGTGGCTTCGAGTACGCCTGGGGGTACGGAGACGATGAAAAGGTCGAGCGTTGGGGTTGGGGCCGACGGGCAAATGGGGATGGGCGTTCGTTGGAAATCATATCCGTTCGCTTGGTTTGTCGTTTTGTTGTGGAACCGAGGCGAACTTATCAAGTGAAGTGCCATGGTTGCAACGGAAAAGAGATGGACGGGTTTTGAAAGGGGGGGATAGCTGTTGCGACGCCGCGCAACAGCCCCATTCCCTGCAACACGCTGCCATTCCCTTAAACGTGTTACGCTGTTTGTGGGGTAATGCGCTTCCCCGAACCGACTGCTCGCGCCCTATGCGGCAGTGGATAAGCCATGGCCCACACCTGTAATACGGAGGCGCGGGGGGAATCTTTCAAAAAAAGAAATTTTTTTTGCGCGGGAAAGAGACTGTGCCCGTAATAACGTTAGACGATGTATTGTTTAAGACGTTCGACTTCGGATTTTATTTCCTCAGCGACGCGGTGTTTGACGAGGTAAACGTTGGTGACGGACATGTGGAACTCTTCGGCGACCTGTACTGGCGAGAGGTGTTGTTTAACAAGGAGGTCGAAGATTTGAAATTTTTGCGGATCGACTTTGCGCCGCGTTTTGACAACGGCAGCGTCGAATAGGGCTTGCTCCCATTCTTGTTTCCACAGCGTTTCGAAATCGTCAGTGGTTTCGTCGGGCAGATTGTTGAGCACCTCGCTGTTGTCGACGCGAGCGCCACCGGGTGCATTTTTTACGGGACCGCGTTTGCGAAATTGGTCGTTCATGCGCCATCGAGCCATGGTCAGGAGCCAGGCTTTGAACGTGCCAACTGTGCGATCATATTTGAAATTGGGCATGTGCTTCATTACGGCGCACATGGTCTCCTGCACGACATCCTGGGCTTCGGTGGGGGTGAGACCGCGTTTGAGGCAGACGCCGTGGATCAACTTCCAATAGGTATCAAAAAAATCCTGCCAGCTTTCGTGGTCTTCAAGATTTTTAATGCGCGCGAGCAACGAAGCACGGGTAGGGATCAGTCGGTCGGGCATGCGCTACATATCGCAATCTGACGAAGTTTTGGCAATCGATTAATTTTTTGTCATGAAACAACAGCCTCCAAAATAAACCTGCCAATCGCGCAAAGTCTCTGTAATATCGGCGCCATCCACCGGTGAACTTGCCCAGTACACTACGCAAAAAATCTGTCCGATCATTGATCGGGGCGGTGCTCGCCATGGGTTGTGGCCTTTTAGTTTGGAACTCCTCCCTGGCCACTTCGCTGATGAACTACAGCTACGATGGCTTGTTCCTGTTTACGACTCGCGCGGTGACGAACAACGTGACATTCATCACGATGGACGATGAGTCTTTTGAACTGCTGCATCAAAACCGTTCTAAAATTTGGGACCGCACAATGCACGCGGAGCTGTTGGACAAATTAGCGGAGGACAATTGCGCTGTCGTTGTCATGGATACGTATTTTTCGAGGAGCCTCGACTCGGAAAAAGACGAGAACCTCGCGCGCGCGATGAGGCGTCACCACGAAATCGCATTGCGCGCAGGGTACAGGCAGATGGAATCAACAAATGCCACCGGGTTCCGGCCTGTTTTGCCGGGTAATCCTTTTTTCAGTGCGGCGGGAAAAAATTGGGGCGTGTCGCGTGGTGAGCCCGATGCGGACGGCATCACTCGCCATCATTGGCCTTTCCCATCGCCTGGAGCATTCCCCAGCCTGGCGGAAACAGCGGCGCGCACCGCCGGCGCCACAGTCCTCGAAGCTCCACGCTGGCGGTGGATTCGTTACTATGGCGACAAACCGCCTTGGAGGCGGATCAGCTATCATCTTGCATTGAAACAGCCCGCTAACTTTTTCCACGGACAAATTGTGTTCGTCGGGGTCGTACCCAAAGACTCAGCGCCCGCCTACGTAACACACAAAGTTCTTACCCCCTATAGCCATTGGACAGGCCAGGCGACCGCAGGCACCGAATTCCTCATCACCGAATTTCTGAACCGTCTCAACCGCGAATCCCTCTATCGTTCGTCGGTGCTGGACCTGTGTGGATTGCTCATAGCAGGCGCGCTGATCGGCGGCATGTTGCCACGATTCCGTTTCATGTTCGCGCTGCTCGGCGCGTTCGTCGCGGCCGGCGTTGTCTTGGGCTTGGCTGTCGCACTGACCGCAAATTCGAATTTGTGGTTTCCCTGGTTGCTGGTCGTCGTTGGTCAAATACCGATTGCCATTGTTTGGACAGCGTTTACTTCGCTCGCCGATGAGTCGACGGCCGTCTCACGCGCGATTGCGAATGCTCCAAAAATTCCAGGTTACCGTGTTGTTGAACCGGCGTTTGCTCAAGGGTCTTACGGCAAAGTGTGGCTGGCACGGAATAAGAAGGGCGAGTGGCGGGCGGTCAAGGTTGTTGCGTTGAATAAATTCGAAAATGACCGAGGTCCTTACGATCGCGAATACGAGGGTGTCACGCGGTACCAACAAATTTCGGACAAACATCGCGGTTTGTTGCGTGTCGAACTGGTGAGCGAAAAATTTGCGACGCACTTTTATTACATCATGGAACTGGCTGACCCAGTCGATGTCGGTTGGGAAAAATCTCCCGCCAATTATAAACCGCGCGATTTGACTCGTGTCATCTCGCTTGCGCCGAACAAGCGGCTCCCAGCGAAGGAATGTCGGCGAATTGCCATGATCTTGAGCGACACGCTGGATTTTATACATCGCGCTGGGTTTACGCATCGCGACATAAAGCCGCAGAATATTGTGTTCGTGAACGGTCAGCCAAAACTCGCTGATCTCGGATTGATCACAGGCATCCGGACTTCCGACCAGCAGCGAACCGCCGTCGGCACACCCGGCTACATGCCGCCGGCTCCGGAACTTCCCGGGACGGCGCAGGCGGATGTTTATGCGTTGGGTATGGTTCTTTACGTCATCAGCACGGGCAATAGTCCGGCGTTGTTCCCTGATATCTCGTCAACCCTGCTTGATGCTGAAGAACCAACGGAGTTCCTGCGGCTCAACACCGTTGTCCTCAAAGCCTGCCAACCAGATCCGAAGGAACGTTATCCATCGGCGCGGGCAATGTTCTGTGCTCTCGAGCAACTCACCTCGGACGTCGTTGCGGCGTGATTCTAAGACGCGGGCGAAAACCGCGTGACGTGTCTAACCCAACGCAATAATCTGCCGGCCATGTTTGAACGAGTCGTCCTATTGTTGCTTCTGGTTTTAGCGCAATGCGGCAACGCGGCGGAGCCAACCTTTCGCGTCGCCACTTACAACGTTGAAAGTTACCTCGATCAACCTTCGGGACATCGCAAAGCGAAGTCTGTCGAAGCGAAAGCCAAAGTTTGCGAAAACATTGCTTCAATAAAACCCGATGTCATCGGCCTCGAAGAAATGGGGACGACCAATGCGTTGATGGAACTGCAAAGGTCGCTCAAAACGGCGGGCGTGGATCTACCGTTTTGGGAACACGTCAGCGGACACGACACCAACATTCACGTGGCTGTCCTAAGCAGGTTTCCCATTGTCGCGCGTCGACCGCATACCAATGATGCGTTCTTGCTCGGTTCGCATCGCCATTTTGTCAGTCGCGGTTTTGGCGAAGTGGAAATTGAAGTCACCCCAAAATATCGCTTCACGCTGGTTGTCGCTCACTTGAAGTCGCGCCTGGCTGTCGGCAACGCGGACGAAGCCGAGCAACGTCTGCAGGAAGCTGTTGTGTTGCGCGAGTTGATCGATGCGCGTTTGGCCGCGAATCCGGAATTGAATCTCATTGTGCTCGGCGACTTCAACGACGTGCGCGACTCCGCCCCGCTGAAGACGATCATTGGCGGCGGTGCCAAT
>JAQGOW010000618.1 GCA_028293405.1 Verrucomicrobiales bacterium | reverse complement strand
GTAAATGAGGAAACCTCGTTAAGGGGCATGAGTCCTACGCTCCGGAAGTTTGAGCGAGGTCATTTCCGGATAAAAAGAAGGCCCGGCTTGCAGCCGGGCTGGGGGGTATAGCGGCCGTGAAGCACGCTACGCAAACAAACTAACTGACTCTCCGGTTTTGTGCATGTCGGTATTTTTCTGACACGCGCACCCGGAAAGAAAGGTAACTCCAAGATTGAACGCCGGGCAGCGTCACCCCTCAACCCGGGGCAATCCGGTAAGCCGCCGCCAGTTTCTCCACAACCGTTTCCTCTTTTTCCGAAGCGCCCAGGTTGATCCACGTCATCGATGCCTGGCGGCGAAACCAGGTCATTTGCCGTTTGGCGAATTGGCGGGTGCGGATTTTTACCAATTCAATCGTTTCGGGTAGGGAGCGTTCGCCGCGCAGGTGTTCGACGACTTGCTTGTAGCCGATGGCTTGCATGGCGGTGCGATTTTGTTCGAGGCCTTGTTTTAACAATGCTTCGGTTTCGGCAACGAGGCCGCGTCGGAACATTTCGTCCACACGCTGGTGGATGCGGTCGATGAGTTCGGAGGACGGGCGAGTGATACCGAAAGCGTTCGGGTGCGACGATGTTTTCCATGCGGACCGTTGTTGGGAAAACGGTTTGCCGGTCAGGCGAATGACTTCGAGGGCACGCACGATTCGGCGCGGGTTTTGGCGATCGATTCGCTCGTAAGTCACTGGATCGGTTTTCTGTAATTCCTGCAAGAGTTGGTCGAGCGGGGTGGATTCGAGTTGGGAGCGGAGCAGGGGATCGGACGCCGGGGCTTCGCCTAAGCCGTCCAAGTAACCTTTGAAATATAATCCGGTGCCGCCGCAGAAAATTGGGACTTTGGCGCGCGATTGGATGTCGGTGACAGCAGCTTTGGCTAGCTCGACGAAGCGTGCGGCGTCGAAGGATTCGTTGAGTTCGGCAACATCGATAAGGTGGTGGCGAACACGTTGTTGTTCTTCGCGCGACGGTTTGGCGGTGCCGATGTCGAGGCAGCGGTAGACCTGCATTGAGTCGACGGAAATGATTTCGCCGCCAACGCGCTCGGCCAGTTGCAGAGCGATTTCGGATTTGCCAACGGCGGTCGCGCCCGCAATGAAAATGGGGGAAGGGATAGTATTCAGTGTTCAGTATCCAGTGTTCAGTTTTCGAAACTGCTACAGCTTACCTTGGACCTTCAGTGATTTGGAGGTGGGAGCTGCGCTGGTTACGCCTGCATGGCTGAGATACCAATAGAGCGCGATGCCGGCGGTGATGATCGCAGCGCTGAGTAGTTGCGCGGGTGTTATCAGGCCGCCGAGATAATAGGCCGGGTAATCGCCGCGGAAAATCTCGACGATGGAACGGAGGATGGCGTAGGCAATCAGGTAAGCGGCGAAGACCTGGCCATCGAATTTCTTTCGGCGATAGAGGAACGCTAAACCAACCCACAAGCCGAGGTTCAGGAGTGAGTCGTAGATTTGGGTGGGATGCACGGCGTTCGGCCAGGATGGATGACCTTGGGGCCAATCGGGACAGGCGCCGGGAAAGTGAATGCCCCAAGGCAACTCAGTTGGGCGTCCGTAACAGCAACCGTTCATTAAGCAACCGAAGCGTCCGAAGAAGTAGCCGACGGGAATACTCGGGCTGAGGACGTCGGCCAGTTTCCACAACGGCACGTGCTTGCGCCATGCGAAAAGCATGACACCGACAATCGCGCCGATGAGGCCGCCGTAGTAAACGAGGCCGCCGTGACGGATCATGATGACTTCCCAGATGGGGGCGTTGGCGAAATCCTGTTTCCAATAGGAAATGACGTAGAGGGTGCGAGCGCCGGCGATGGAGGCGACGAGGAGCCAAGGAATGATGTCGTAGACTGTGTTCGGGTCGATACCGGTTCGCGGGGCGCGCTTTGCAGCGAGCCAGAAACCGGCGAGAAAGCCGATGGCCAGCAGCACTCCGTACCAGGCCACTTCGAAACCGCCTATTGAAAATGCAATTTTATGCACCGAGGGAATTTAGGTTGTTGAACGGCAAAGAGCAAATCCTTGCTCGGTCGGATTTGTCTCGCGAAGGGCGCGAAGGCTAATCAGGGATTAAAAATTTTGGGATGTGGGCTCGCGTAGACCTTGAAGCCGGGGTTGCAACTTGAGCTGCTGCGGACCGGGCGCCGAACGTCGGCCTCGCGATCCGCGCTCCGTTCTGAAAAGGGTAGTTTGACGATTGAGGACAATGTTCCTAGCATCATGCCATATATGAAGCGAAGCAAAATCCTCATCATCGAAGATGACGATTTGCAATATGAGATCTACGAGGATGCTTTGTCGGATTTCGAACTGACACGCGCTCTCACGGGAAGCGCCGGGGTGGAAGCGGCTTCTAAGAACCCGCCGAATATTGTGATTCTCGATCATATTCTGGACCGAGGTGAAAAGGGTTTGGATTTTCTGCCGTCGCTGCGGCAACTGTTGCCTTATGTCCCGGTGATTGTTGTTTCGGGTGCACTTGAGGTGCATCAGCAATTGCGAGCGTTGCAAGGGCCGTTGCGCGCGCATTATTGCATTCCCAAACCGGTGGACGTTCACGAATTGAAACGGAATGTGGAGATTGCGTTGCGTGAGTGCGGCGAGTCTGAGGTGGTGCGGCAATTTGAAGCGTTGGAACGGTCAAGGCGCGTGGATGCTTTGGA
>JAQGOW010000565.1 GCA_028293405.1 Verrucomicrobiales bacterium | reverse complement strand
GCCAAAGTTCGCGACCAACTTTTTCAACGAGACCAAAGATGTATGGATCAACCGGAGACGCGGGACTCGGTTGGGGCGGATCAATGCGCGACACTGCAATGTTTTCGTCAGCAATGATTCGTTTGAGGGTGGCTTCGACAGCGTCTGCGGAATCTTCGGGCAGGATGCGGCAATTGATGACGGCGGTGGCGGTTTGCGGCAAGGCATTTTCAGCGTGGCCGCCGCTGATCATCGTAGCGGTGGCGGTGGTGCGCATGAGCGCGTTGTAAACGGGATTTGTGGCAAGCCGATCGGCAGCGGCCCAATTGCCGGGATCAGCACTGAGCGCTTTGAGATCGGTTGCGGTAGCGGCGTCCTTCTCCGTCTCTGCCATGATGGCGAATTCTTTACGCGCCGTTTCGTTCAGGTGGACTGGGAACCTGAAATTCGACACGTGTGCGAGTGCTTGCGCCAAACGGAAGATCGGATTGTTCGTGGTCGGAAGCGAGCTATGGCCGCCTTTGTCTTTCGCTTCGAGCCGGAAGCTCAAATAAACCTTTTCGGCCGTTTGCACGCCGAGGGCGACGTATTTGCCATCTTTGATGTCGCCGCTGCCCCCATCCGGATTGACGCAAAATTCCGCATCAATCAGCGATCGATGCTTCACTAACAGCCACTCGACTCCGTTATCGGTGCCGCCGCTTTCTTCGTCGGCAGTGAAAGCGACAACGAAATCGCGGGACGGTTTGAAGTTCTCTTCCTTCAACCGAACCAAATTGTCGACGAAGTCGGCGACATCGTTTTTCATATCGGTGGTGCCGCGCCCGTAAAAATAGCCGTCGCGCTCAGTCAGGATAAACGGATCAAACGACCAATCTTCACGTTTCGCTTCGACGACATCCGTGTGGCCAATGAACAGAATCGGTTTACCGGAACCCGTCCCGCGCAACCGCACGACAACGTTCTCCTTGCCCGCTTTTGGCCCGAGGACCTGCAAGTCATCGCCAGTGAACCCGGCGGCTTTCAAGCGCGTCGCGATGGCGTTTGCCATCTTGGCCGTGCCCTGATCATGTGTGCTGCGGATTTCGATGAGTTCGCGGAAAATTTCCTTGGCCCGGACTTTTTCTTTTTCCGGCAAGAACGTGTCGACTGCGAGGCTTCGAAAAATGCCGGTAAGAAAAAGGACGAGAGTCAAAAATCGCATAAGGAAGCTTGGTCAGTTCAGTTTGTTGGTGTCAATCACTCGGTTGGGGTTCTCTTTCAAACAAAAACTCCCCCGACTTTCATCGGGGGAGTTTTGCGAATCAGAGACTGGTGTCTCCGATAAATTAGGAGCGGGCAGCGGGCTTTTTGCCGGCGGCGTCCATGATCACGGTCAGGACGCTGTTCGGGACTTGCTCGAAGCTCAGTGGTTCCATTGAGTAAGAGGCACGTCCTTTGGAGAGCGAGCGGATCGCGGTCGCGTAACCAAACATTTCAGCCAGCGGCACGTGCGCGTTCAGGATGGTTTGGCCACCTTTGGCGTCGATGCCGATGATGGTTCCGCGGCGGCGGTTGACGTCGCCGAGGAGGTCGCCTTGATATTCGTCAGGGGTCGTGACTTCGACCTTCATGAGCGGTTCGAGGATGATCGGACCGGCTTTTTTGAAGGCTTCTTTGACCGCAAAAATACCAGCCATTTTGAAGGCCAATTCGTTCGAGTCGACTTCGTGGAAGCTACCATCGGTGATGGAAACTTTCATGTCAATGACCTGATAACCGGCGTAGACACCGTTCTTACAGGCGTCTTCAATGCCGTCGATAACAGCCGGGACGTATTCCTTCGGAATGGCACCACCAACGATGCTGTTGACGATTTCAATGCCTTTGCCTTTTTCGTTCGGCTCGACAGTGACGCAAGCATGGCCGTATTGACCACGACCACCAGATTGACGGATGAATTTGCCTTCGCCTTCAGCGGACTTGGTGATGGTTTCGCGATACGCGATTTGAGGCGCGCCAGTGCTGGCGTCCACTTTGAATTCGCGTTTCAAACGGTCGATGATGATTTCCAAGTGAAGTTCACCCATTCCAGCGATGATGAGCTGGCTGGTTTCTTCGTTGGTAAAGCAACGGAACGTCGGATCTTCTTCAGCCAAACGTTGGAGACCTTCGCCGAGTTTATCGCGGTCGGCCTTCGTCTTAGGTTCGACGGCCATGCTGATAACCGGTTCTGGGAACGTCGGCGGTTCGAGAGAGACGTCGAAATCTTCATTGCACAGCGTGTCACCGGTGGTGATGTTGCGGACACCGACGAGCGCGGCGATGTCGCCAGCGTAAACGTGGTCGATATCTTTACGTTCGCTGCCTTGAATGACCATGAGGCGGCTAATGCGCTCGCGTTTGCGCGTGCGCGGATTGTAAATGGTGTCACCCTTTTTGAGCTGACCGGAGTAAACGCGGAAGAACACGAGTTTTCCTGCGTATGGATCGGTCCAAAGTTTGAATGCGAGGGAGCAGAACTTATTGTTGTCGTCGGATTCGACGATAACACTGTGTTCGCTTCCTGGGGTTCCGGGTTCCATACCGGTGGCCGGAGGAACATCTAGCGGGCAAGGCAGATAATCGACAACGGAATCGACCAGCGTTTGAACGCCTTTCTTTTTGAAAGCAGACCCGCACAGGACGGGAACGAATTCGATTTTGCAGGTCAAACGACGAATCGCGGCTTTGAGGACCAGCGGTTCGACCGGTTTGTCGTTCATGACTAAATCGGCAATTTCGTCATCTTTGTTGGAAACGGCGTCGATCAATTCGGCCAGAGCAGTCTTGGCCTTTTCCTTCATGTCATCGGGAATGTCGGTGATCTGATAGGTCAAACCTTCGGTCTTTACATCGCCTTCGCCCCAACTGATCGCCTTTTGGTTCACGATGTCGATAACGCCGGCAAATTTGTCTTCCGCGCCGATAGGGAGGAAAATCGGATAGGCATACGCATTGAGCTTCTTGCGCATGTCGTTGAGGGCGTTTTCAAAGTTCGCACCGGTACGGTCCATCTTATTGATGAACGCGATGCGCGGGACTTTATATTTGGTGGCTTGGCGCCAAACGGTTTCGGATTGCGGTTGCACGCCGGCAACGCCGCAAAAAACTGCGACTGCGCCGTCGAGAACGCGCATGGAACGTTCGACTTCAGCAGTGAAGTCCACGTGTCCGGGAGTGTCGATGATGTTAACGCGCTGGCTGATGCCGGTGAAAAGCTTTTCAAGGCCTTCTTCCTTCTTTTGCGTCCAGAAGCAGGTCACGGCGGCAGAGGTAATGGTGATGCCGCGTTCGCGTTCTTGTTCCATCCAGTCGGTAACGGTGTTGCCGTCATCGACGTCACCGATCTTATGAATAAGACCAGTGTAAAAGAGAATACGCTCAGTGGTTGTGGTCTTGCCAGCGTCGATGTGCGCAGCGATACCAATGTTGCGTGTGCGCTCCATCGTGTATTGACGATCGGGCGAATTAACGGGCTTTTTCTCTGTGTCCTGCATATTAAATTGTGACCGCTTGCAAACGCGCGCGGCTCTGTTAAAAAAATCGCCCCGTTGGCGTAACCGTCGGGGCGGGTTTAAGCTGCAAAAAAATTACCAGCGGAAATGCGCGAAAGCTTTGTTGGCTTGTGCCATTTTGTGCACTTCGTCGCGTTTACGGATAGCATTGCCCTGACCTTGGAAGGCTTCCATGATTTCGGCTGCCAAAGCTTCTTTCATCGCTTGTCCCTTGCGGGCATCGGCGAAGTCAACCAACCAGCGCATGGCCAAAGACAATTGGCGATCGACGGGAACTTCCATCGGCACCTGGTAGGTGGCGCCACCGACGCGACGCGGTTTAACTTCGAGGCGTGGCTTGGCGTTGTCAACTGCGCGTTGGAGGATTTCCAGCGGGTTGGTGTTCGGGTTCTTGGTAGCGATCTCGTCGAAGGCACCGTAGACGATCTTTTGAGCGGTCGTCTTTTTTCCACCAATCATGACGGTGTTCACCAAACGGGTGACCAACGCACTGTGGAACTTGGCATCTTCAACTAACGGTCTTTTAACTGCGCGGCGGCGACGTGACATA
>JAQGOW010000116.1 GCA_028293405.1 Verrucomicrobiales bacterium | reverse complement strand
GCGCATTACGAGTGCGGGATGATGCTGGCGATGGCGGGGCGGTTCGAGGACGCATTGCCGCATTTTCAGGCTTTCGTTCATGAGCACCCGAACGATGAAAGTGGTCATGGCAGTTTGGGCAATGTCTATGCGGCGTTGCATCGGCGCGACGAGGCGATCGCGGAATATCAGGAGGCGCTGAAACTCAATCCAAACGACGGCCAAACGGAAAATAATCTGGCGAACGTTTACATGGAGTTGGAGAAAATGCCCGAGGCGCTGGAGCACTACGCGCGTTCGGTTCAACTGCATGCCGACGATTCCGGAACGCACGCTAATTACGCGACCGCGTTGGCGCGTGCCGGAAAACGGACGGAAGCCGAGGCCGAATACCATGCAGCACTCCGACTCAGCCCCAACAATCCCCAAGTGCAAGCGCAGTTAAACGCATTGAAGCAATAGCTGTTACGTGTAAACTTCACGGCACCAATGTCCCTGCGTAAACCCAACTTCCGCGCGCTTGTGATGATTGTTTGTTGCGTAGTTGGTCTTCATGCGCACGGACAATCTTTCAGCAAGCTGAGCGCGCATTTGATCAACGCTTACACCGTCGGTTCTTCCAACATCGTGTCCGGCAAGCCGCGACTGTTGAAAGTTCTCGCGCTCGATTCCGGCTTCCCGTCGGGAATGCTGCAGGCGATGCGCGATTACAAAGTGAAAGTCCCAAATGGCAAAATCATCGTGCGCGTTTACTCGCCGAAAATGTATTCCATGACCGATGACGCCACAACGAGTGCCAATGATTTTTGGAATACGATTATCCAACCAGCGTTGAATTCAATCGGCGCGTCCGATCGCACGTTGATCGATTACATGGAAGGGCCGAATGAAGGGCAGACGCCGACGATTGGTTATCCATTTGATCAACAAGTTCAGGCGTCGCAGTGGATTAATCAATTCTGGACGAATCTGACTCCGAAAGTTGTCAGTGCCGGAATGAAGCCCTGCATCGGGAGTATTTCGGTTGGGAACATTGATCCGTTTTCGTTGCTGAGTAATTTTGTGCCGGCATTGCGACAGGCGAAAGCGGCAGGTGGCGCGTGGAGTTATCACGCTTACACAGTGCAATATTCAACGGATGTTGCTGCAGAAATCTGGTGGTCGTTACGTTACCGACAATTCTACACCTACTTCGCGCAAAATTTTCCAGACCTAAACGATATGCCGTTGATCCTGACGGAAGGCGGCGTTGATCAATCAGGTGATCCGCTCACGTCGGGTTGGCAAGCGCGAGGGACTGCGGCGCAGTACGAACGTTGGCTGAACTGGTTTGATTATCAGATGCGGCAGGATCCGTATCTGCTCGGCTGTACGTTGTTCGAAAACGGCGATCCGTCGGGTTGGCCGTCGTTTGAGCTTGAGCCGATTACTGGATGGTTTCGCGGTTATTTGTTGGACCCGACAAGCGTGCCGCAAGTTCCTTCCGGTCTGACTGCAAACGTCGCGAATTTGCTGCGATTGAGTTGGACCAATACGCCGGTGAATCCGACGACTTACAACATCAAGCGTTCGACCGTCAGCGGTGGGCCTTATACAGTGATTGCGAGGAACGTTGCTGAAGGCGTTAACGCCGGGACTTTCACTGACACAACTGCTCTGGGCGGTGCCACATATTATTATGTGGTGAGTGCGTTAAACAATTTTGGTGAGAGCGATGACTCCGTTGAAGTGTCAGGTTCGGCTGCGCCGCCGAAGATCAACTGTTCAGGGGGTGCCGTCGGCGCATTTACCGATGATACGTTTTTCAATGGTGGACTGACGTTCACGGCGACGAACAACATCAATACCAACGGCATTGTGAATCCGGCGCCGATGGCGGTTTATCAAACGCAACGGTATCAATCGATGACCTACACCATTCCGAATCTCGCGCCGGGCAGTTACAAGGTGCGATTGCATTTCGCGGAGGTTTATTTCACCAGCGCCGGCCAGAGGCTTTTCGATGTGAAGATCAACGGCGCAAAGGTGCTGAGTTCGTTTGATATGTTTGCGGCGGCCGGTGCCCAATTCAAAGCGAACGTGCAGGAGTTCAACGCGATTCCTGATCCGAACGGACGCATCACGATCGATTTTATCACGGTGCTAAATAACGCGGCGTGTAACGGGATTGAAATTGTTGCGAATGCCACCAATGCAATTCCAAATCCGCCGACCGGTTTGAGCACTGCGGTTGGTTCTGGAAATATTTCTCTGAATTGGAAAGCGCCCAGTGGCGCGACACAATTTATAGTGAAACGACTTAACGGCGGGCCGTATTCTGTAATCGCGACGAACGTTTTTGCTTCGGGATATATCGACACCTCCGTGGCGCCGGGCGCTTACTATTATGTGGTTTCGGCGGCCAATGGAGCAGGGGAAAGTGCGAATTCAGCGCAGGTGCCTGCAGCCGCGACCAACGCTTTGCCTGATGTTGTCATCACTGCCGTTTCGTCAATACCTGCCGCGTTCGGCCCCGGAACCAATGTTGTGTTTCGTGCGACGGTAAAAAACCAGGGCGGCGCGGCCACTCCGCCTGGGGTCACGTTGGGTATTGGTTTTTCGATCGATAGCGGCGGTGCTGTGACTTGGTCATCGGGCTATTCGGAATCGCTCGGCGCGGGCGCAACGATCGCGTTGAATGCCGATGGCGGGCCGAATGGGGTTAACTATTGGTCAGCGACTGCTGGTGCACATCAGGTGATCGCGAACGTCGACGACATCAACCGGTTCGCCGAAGGGAACGAAAACAACAACATCTTAAGCGTGCCATTCAATGTTCCCGTGGCGGCGCCAGTTTTGCTGACACCAAACATTGCGAATGCAAACGTGATTTTGTCGTGGGCTTCGTATGCCGGGAAAACATATCGCGCGCAGTATAAAACCAATCTCAACAGTTCCAGTTGGCGCGAGATTGGATTGGATTTTCGTGGAACTGGATCTTCGCTGTCGTTCACTAACTTGCCGACCGCGGATCAACAACGGTTCTACCGCGTTCTGCAGTTGGACTGAGGTGGGAGCGTCAAACAACTTAGACCACACCAGCCGACAAAGAGCCACATCACTCTGACCGCAATGTCCGGTTTTGCTCCGACACCAGTTTCAGTTTCAGTCACAGATTGTCTAAGATCGAGGCCATCCCACTTTCGTATATTTCGCATATTTCGTGGTTTCACCTCAGTCCCATGTCCCATGAAAAACACGTAGCGTGGTTGTCAACCGCGGTAGGCCGCTTTAAACAACCCCGAAGCGGGTCGCGTAACTCAGCCCAGGTATGCGGAGAGATGCGCGGCGCTTCCCCGTCATGTTTGAAATCTGAAATTTCAAATTCCCATTTCGTTCCAATCCCATCGGGGCGACAACTTGGGCGCACCTTACTGCAGCGCCGCGCTCGGGCGCATAATTCTGAGGAGTGGTTTGCCATTGATACTCTTGAGTGGGAAATAGCTTTTGTGCGTTTGCGGGTCGACAGCAACGGTGTGCGAATTGGGACCGACTTCGGTGTCGCCAATTTTCGTCAATTTCCCATTGTGCGCTCTGAACATGGAGACGGCCCCCGATTCGCACGCAACATAGAGCAGATTCAGCCCGCGATCGAATGAGATAACATCAGGATCGGCGCTCACGGGGAACACATCCTCTTCTTCGTGCGTCTTCAGGTTGAACACGATCAGCTTATTGTCACCCTGGCAGGAGACGTAAGCCCGATGGGCAGGAGCATCGATGTAAAAACCGTGAGGATGATCGCCTTTTTTCAAATCGTATCGACCGACGATGCTGTCGGTTTGCGGATCAATCGCGACGAGTTGGTTCCGAGTCTGGACGGCAACATAGAACAAGTGCGATGATTCATCGTATTGCGTGTTCCCGGCTTCGCCGCCCAACGGAATTGAACGCAACTTCGTATTCGATTTAGTGTCGATCACGGTTTCAACGCCGCCTGATTCGTCGGAGACATAAAGCTTCTGTGTTTCGGGAGAGTAGGCCAAGCCGTCGGGAAACTTTCCGTCCGGGATTCTTTTGATGACGATGAGCTTCTCCGTATCGACGACAGCGATTTCATGATTTTTTGTGACGGAACCGTAAACTCGTTTGAGCGCCGGCACGGCGAGCACGCCGGTCATAGTCGGAAAACCGGGAAGCTGAGCCACAAGTTTGTCCGCAGTAATGTCGAACACCATCAACTCGCCGTCGCCCATGTGCGAGAAGTAGAGTCTACCTGCGGCCGCATCGAGACTCTGATAATCAAAACGAGTAGCACCGCCGGGCAACGGAATATCCGCAACTTTCTCTAGCAAAGGCTGCGCTCTGCTGGAACAAGCGACCGCTTGCGCCAGTGCCAATAAAATCAATGCACGAACAAATTTCATACGTGTGTCGTTGAAGCAACAAGTCTCCGCCACATTTTTACGTGTTCCAGTTAAAAAAATGTCATCAAGCGACGGCCCCCGTCATGATCGGGGACGGCGGTGGTTGGGTTGGTAGATTCAAAGGTATCCGCGCTGCCGGCGCTGGAGGCTAGGTGCACGAAAAGGCAATACCCTAGCTGGGCGTTTCCGTGTTGATTTGTGGAAGTTAGCTGCAGCAGCTTGAGAAGAGGCGGTATTTCGTGCGCTCGTGTTCAACGTCCCAACATGGGGACGTTTATCAAGTGGTTTCGTGGCCTGGGGAAAACTTCCGATTTCCGATTCGTTTGTTTGAGACTCGACGACTGAGTAACGATGGTCGAGAGAAAGTCGCGGGCAGGAGCGCGCAGACTCGGGGCAGGGATTGGGTGAGAGTGACGTGGATTTACGGCAGGGCGAAGCGATAGAAGCGTGTGGGATGGTTTGTCGAATCTGAATCGCTGAACAAGGCTGTTCCATTAAAAAGTTTGTTCGTCTGTAACCGAGACCAAACCGCGGTTGTCAAGTTCGTGCAAGTCTCCACAACAGTGACGAGGTTGCTCGCGCCGATGATGGTGAAACTAAATCCATCTGCCGCTGAACCGAGGGTTCCATTGCCAATTATCGCTTGTGGATTCCAGATGGCCGTGGGACACCCGCCAAAGGTGGGCCCCCAGCCGGATGTGCCAGGTAGATAAAAAGCGGTCGTGCCGTTTCCGAGTTGAAACACGGGAGGTCCAAGTGTTGGAGGGTTGCTCTCGAAATATACGCCGGTGAGATTGAGGCAATAATAGAATGCGTTGTATTGAAGGTTTGTGAGGCCTGTCCCAATGGTGATTGTGTCCAGGCCTTCGCAATCATCGAAAGCGTATTGGCCGATGCTGGTGACGCTATTTGGAATCCGAAGGTGAAGAAGGTGTGTGCAACCGGTAAATGCAAATTGTTCGATGGAATTAACCGATTCGGAAATGGATATGTTGCTGAAGGTGCAATACCAAAATGCGCTGTTGCCAATCGTCGTGACTGTATTCGGAATTGCGTAGTCGCCCGATTTGCCGGGAGGATACTGGATCAATCTCGTTTGAAGTTTGTCGAACAAGACTCCGTCGAGGCTGCTATAGAACGGGTTTCCGGCGTCGATGGAAAAGTTGGTCAGTCCAGCGCAGTTGCTGAATGCGCTGTTTTCGATCGCGGTGACTGCTGCCGGAATTGTAATACTCGGCAGCCCCGTGCAATTCGCAAATGCCAGCGCGCCAATACTGGTCAGGCTAGGTGGCAGCACAACGTTTGTGAGGCCGGCGCACGAATCAAAGGAATACATTCCGATGGAGGTGAGGTTGGTCGAAAACGTGACGCCCGTTAAGCGCGTATGTCCGTAGAACGATGTGACGGCGGTGCTGACGACGGTATCCGGCATGTTGTAATTGCCGATTTTCCCGCCGGGATACTCGATGAGAACGGTTTGGTCTTTGTTGAATAAAACGCCGGTCAGGCTGGTGTAGTTCGCGTTGCCGGGATCGACGAGAATGGCGTTCAGATTGGCACAGCCGTTGAACGCCTGCGCGCCAATTTGCGCCACACTGTTTGGCACTGTCACGGAGGTTAGACCGTTACATCCGAAGAAGGCTGCACCACCGAGGTTCAACACTCCCTCAGCCATGAGAAGATTTGTAATCCCGGAGCAAAACTGAAATGCGCCTTGACCCAGAACGGTGATGTTGGAAGCGATCGTGACACTGCTTAGCTTGCTGCATCCCGCGAACGCGAATGCGTCGATGTTGGTCACTGCAGGGATGTCAAAATTGGTGAGACTGGTGCAATTCTCAAAAGTGTGGGGCAGCAAACTTGTGATGTTCGTCGATGTTGTGACGCTGCTGACAATGACATTGTGGGCAAACGCGGAATCTGCAATCGCCGTCACTGGAAGCCCATTCGCCACTTCGGGAATGAGAACCACGGGATTTGTGCCTGTATAACCTGCGATCGAGATCGATACCGGTTGGTAGCCTGATGTTAAGTTGGTGTGATAAATAAATTGGGCGTGCGTCGGGATGGAGAGTCCAACGACGGAAATCGTGAGACACAGAATGATTTTTATATTTATGCTCATGAATAGTTTTTCCGTTTAAGGCGGACACACTCGATGTGTTCGACCACGTCGCGCGGTTTGGTTTTTGCTCCTTACTTGTCAAACGAATAGCATTACCAATGCCACAGGACATGCGCGGGGAAAACGTCTGTTTGAGGACTGGAAACGCTGAAGTTTCACGCATTGTGCGCCTTCCTGGCGCGGCCCGGACACGTTTACCGGAATGGGAGGTGCTCATCAGCAAGGCCCCGCGCGTGAACGAACTGCGCGACACGCTCAAGCGCATGACGGACAAAGAAGCCAAGCAGGTTTGAACGTAGGGCGAAGCTCCTGCTGAGCCTTTCGCGGAGCGGGCGTCAGATATTTCTCACAACTCAATAAGTCATACCCTTGGCCTCGATGCTGACCACGCCGTAGCAAAGCCACTGGTGCACGTGAAACCGGATCGGCTTGCCCCCGCCGTTGGCGCCGCAACCCTGCCACGGAAAAGCGATTCCCTGATAATGCGTGATGAGCTTGCCGCTCTGGGCATCGTCCACATCTCTGATTTCCCAACGGAACGACGCGCCGACGATGAGGATGGCGATGGTGATGACAACGGTCTTCAGGTGTCTGGAGAGACAAGCGTAAATCTTTTCCATAATGTCGGTGCATCGACAAGAGTTTGACCCTTGGCAACTCGATCAGTCCGCCTTGCGCTTTCCTTGCAACGACGTGCGTGCGGCAACTGTGCCGGTTAGAAAAATGGCTAGCCCGGCGGCAAACCCAAGCAGACTAATTCCTTCAAACCAAACTTTGGTCGTCCCCGTGACAACCCAGGCAAGAATACCGAAAACTCCACCGACTCCGAACAGTGCGATCATTTGTTTCTCTATTTTCATACACTTGCGGGTGCGCTCACTGGGCCGACCTTATTACTACGTGTTCCTTCTATCCACCTAA
>JAQGOW010000546.1 GCA_028293405.1 Verrucomicrobiales bacterium | reverse complement strand
GGCTTGCAACGAAACAATTTTTGTGGCCTATTTTGAGTCCCTCGGCTCATCCCCGCTGAGGCAGAGTGCGCGATTAGCTCAGTGGTAGAGCATCACCTTGACACGGTGGGGGTCGTAGATTCAATCTCTACATCGCGCACCATTTTTTCCCTCCAAACACGCAACAACCATAGCCTTTTCGATTAATTCGTTTTGCGCGTCGCACTGAGTCGCGCTGGGTTCCTGCGCATGAGACACGCAGTCTTTATTTTAGGGTTGAAGGCAGCGATTGTTCGCGTACTGGCGCTTACCGTCTTCACTGCGGCGGCCTCGGCACAAATCGATCCAGACCTGCCCGGCTCACCGGCGAATTTGGAAATCGTTTCTGCCGGCTCGCTCGTGATCCCGATGGATAACAGCCTGCAAGCGCTCAGCGGGACGCCGTTCAATCTCAAAGCATACGGTCTGGTGAACGCGCTGCTGCACTCGAACATTCCGGTGAAATGGGTCATCGCCACGGGCAAAAGCAAAGATGCGATCGACTTCACCGCCAGCGCTGCGCAGATCGTGCCGACTGCGGGCTCTACCAATATTTATAATTTTCGCGCCGGGCCGTTCGTCATCGAAAGCGTTTACACCAATCTGGCGATGCCGATTATCTCTGCGTGGAGCAACAACGTCGCCGTGTACCGACTGACTGCCGACAGCACCATGGACGTCCACTACACACTGGCGCACAAACCGAAAGTCGCGGTGATGGCCGACGGTGCGTTTCACGGGATTCAAACGAACGTTCTTGCGGAAGCCGGTTTTCCGACAACCGATTACCAGGTTTTATATGCAACGAATCTGCCACTGCTGACGGTCACCAGTTGTTTCACAATCGTGACCGCCCCGCATTACGACGGCGGCACAAACGCCAATGCCCAGACGTTCGCTATTCGAGGATTTCTCGCCAGCGGCGGCAACGTGCTCTGTCAATGCGCGGCGGTGACCACGTATGAAAACAACGTGCTTTACGGCGATTTCCACACGAGCGCTGGCATTACGGTGCTCAACGCTGCGGGCACGTGCAGTTTCGCGAACTCCGATTGCGCGTTCGGCCAATTTGAAGGCGGCGTGACCAATCTCACGTTTACCAGCGCGGTCGCGAACTGGGGGTTGGTCAAAAATTCTGCGTTTACGAACAATGCTTACACGGCCGTTTACATTTCGGGTCAAACGACGAACCAGCCTTACGCCGCCGTTTCCAAACTTCGACGGGGCCAAACCGGCTCGTGCATGTTCTACCTTGGCGGTCACGACTACGGCGTTCAATCGTCGCTGGATTACTACAACGGACGTCGGATGATGCTCAATGCGATTTTTGTGCCGGCGGATCGACCGAGTGAATGCGGCGTGAATTTCCGAACCGATCTTGGGGTCTTGCAGGACAACAGCGTTCGTTCGTTCACCAATGGCCAATTGGTTACCTATACCATCACCGTGACGAATCACGGCGGAGCGCGAGTTATTGGCGCACCGTTTTATGACTCTTTTGCGACGGCATTGACGAATGTGACCTGGTCAGCCGCGTTCCTCGGCAATTCCAGCGGCAACACGACTAATGGCGTGGGTAACATCAGCGCTTTGTTGAATTTGCCACCGCATAGCTCGGCGGTTTTTACCGCGACTGGAAGGCTCATCAAGGCCGCCGATTGCACGATCACGAACACCGCGACCGTCTCACCGCCTGCTTCGATCCTCGACGCCAATCTGGCGGACAACACGTCGATTCACGTCGATAACGTCAACACAACTGTACGAGTCGTGGACGCGTTGACGTGCTTGGGCAGCAGTGCGGCATTTGCCGCAAACACCACCGGTTCGGGACCGTTTCGATTTGTGTGGAAATTGAACGGAGCAACGTTGGCGAGCACCCCGCCCACTTTGACGATTACAAACGTCACGCCAGCGGATGCCGGAACTTATTCTGTCGAAGTCACCAGTGCGTGCGGTTCGGCGACCAACAGCGCTGTCCTGTTCATTGGCGATTTAATGACGGCGACGCCGTTGATGAATGTCGTCGCGTGCGGAAACCAAGCGGTAACGTTCGCCACTTCGATTTCAAATTTTCCAACCGCAAGTTACATATGGCGTAAGAATGGAACCGCACTCAATGGCGCGACAAATTCATCGCTTACATTTGTAGTTGCGAACACAGCCGATGCCGGAACTTATTCGGTGGAAATCAGCAACGGTTGCATCACCCTGACGAACTTCGGCACCGTTTCGATGCCGAGCATTGCAGCAACTGCGATGTTCGGGCTCACGCGTTGCATCGGGCAAACGGCGTCTTTCAACACGATTGCGTCCGGCAATGGCCCGTTCTCGTTCGTTTGGCGCAAAGACGGCACGCAAATTCCCGGCGCGACGAATAATTCGATATCGGTTCCAATTACCTCGTTGACCAACGCCGGTCTGTATTCGGTGGAGGTCAGCGGCGCGTGCAGCGCGGTGACGAACAGTGCGACGCTGACGGTTCGGTCGAACGTTGCGGTCGGGCCGCTCGGCACACAGTTTTGCTGCCCCGGCCAAAGTGCCGCTTTCAAAGCCACGCCGACAGGCACGGCTCCGTTCAGTTATCGTTGGCGCAAAAACGGCATCGTCATTTCCGGCCAGTCCACGAGCAACCTTGTGCTCAACGCGGTGACATCGAACGATGCCGGCACTTATTCGGTTGAGGTCACCGGCTCGTGCAACACCGCGACGAATACGGGAATTCTAGTTGTCGGTGGCGGAACTCTCACCGCAACACCGCTGCTGGACCAAACACATTGCCCAACTGAAACGGCCACGTTCGCCACCACGGTGATTGGTGGCGGACCGGTCATCTTCGCGTGGCGGCGCGATGGACAATTGATCGGCGGCGAAACGAACAACACCGTTTCCATCGCGAACCTTCCCATCGGAATGCCGCCCACGACCATCAGCGTCGAAGTGCATGGGGTATGCAGCAGCGTGACAAACAGCGCGACCTTGCGCGTGGAGGACTACATAAACGTTACAAATTCGATGACGTTCACCAACTCGAGCCCGATCGCGATTGTCGATAATCAGCCTGCCGGGCCATATCCATCCACGATCCATGTCAGCTGCATTTTTCCCAATGATGTCGCACGCGTGCAGGTGGGTTTGTTGGGGTTCAGCCACACCTATCCGAGCGACGTTTGCATTCTCTTGCAAAGCCCGTCCGGCAAAACGACGCCGCTCATGATCGATGCCGGTGGCGGGCGCGACTTTCCGGTGCAAAATGTAAACCTGTTGTTCGACGATGGTGCGGCTGATCTGCCGTTTAACGCGCCACTGACCAGTGGGACTTTTGCGCCGGGCGTTTACGGACCGACCATCGATTTTCCAGTTCCGGCGCCGGCGTATGGCCAAATTGGGCTCGGCCAATTTACCCACGAAAATGCGCACGGGGATTGGAAGTTGTTTGTCTACGATGATCGGATTATCGATTCGGGGTCGATCGCGAACGGCTGGACATTGACGCTGTTTGTTGCGGATGCGCACGCGCCATATTTTATTACGCCGCATTGCGACCAGAGCGGCGCGTTCTGCACGACGTTGGTGGGAGATGCCAATTGCCTGCACGTCATCGAAGCTTCAGCCGACCTTTCAAATTGGACACCGGTGGCGACTAACACTTTGCCCGATGGGACATTCGTGTTCACCAACGCAGCACCGTCAACTTTACTCTTTTACAGGGCCGTTCGATGGCATAATATTGATCCATGAGAACACAAGGAGGGGGTCAGCGTTCGCTCGCATTTACCCTGATTGAATTGCTCGTCGTCATTGCCATTATCGCGATCCTGGCTTCGTTGCTCCTGCCTGCTCTATCAAGAGCCAAAATCGCCGCAAAGGTCAAAATGGCCAAA
>JAQGOW010000508.1 GCA_028293405.1 Verrucomicrobiales bacterium | reverse complement strand
ACGTGTTCTCCAACGCTATAAAGATTTGCAGGATATCATCGCGATTCGGGGCATGGACGAATTGTCGCCTGAAGATAAAACGACCGTGTTCCGCGCGCGCAAGATTCAACGTTTCTTGAGCCAGCCGTTCACCGTCGCGCAAATCTTCACAGGTCGCGAAGGCAAACAAGTTCCTGTTGCCGAAACGGTAAAGTCTTTCAAAGAAATTCTGGAAGGCAAATACGACGATGTCGCCGAAGCCAACTTCTATATGAAGGGCGGCATCAGCGAAATCAAGGAAGGCTAAATTGTAGTCGCCGACGCAAGAAGGCGGATTGAATATGGCCAATACTTTGAAACTCGAAATCGTCACGCCCGATATGAAGACATATTCGGACGACGTCGATATGGTCACCTTGCCCGGAGTGGACGGCGAAATGGGTATCTACCCGAATCACGTTCCGCTCATGACGCAATTGGTGACTGGCGAAATCACTGTGCGCAAAGGTGGTCAGGATTTTTTCCTGGCTGTTGGCGACGGTTTCGTTGAAATCACCGGCGATCGCGTTGCTGTCTTGACGGACATGGCGATTCGCTCTGACGCGATCGACGAGGCGCAAGCTGAACTGGCCCGCAAACGCGCTGAAACGCGTTTGGCGGAGAAAATCGACGATGAAGAAATGGCGACGGTTTCCGCTGCGTTGGCGCATTCGGTGACGCAACTGAACGTCAAACGCCGCCGCACTCCAGGGCGCTAAAGCGAACCTGAAACACTCTGACGCGCTGGTTTAATCGCCAGCGCGTTTTTCGTTTCTGGCTATCGACCGGCTGGCTGCATCGAACGCTGTGGGAACCTCGTGTTCTCGGCCGTTGGTTCCTGCGAACCGTCGCCAATGGCACGAAATTGTGCTTCGAGGAACCAAAGGCTCTTGTCGAGGTCGCGGGAAATTTGCGTCAGAATATCCGCGCTATCGGTGTCTCCGGCTACTTCGCAATCTTCAATCCCTTTGCGTGTCTCGGTGGCTGCTTGAGCGAACCGATCGGACAAAGCGTAAGTGAAATCAAGGTCATCGCGCTGTTCGGTGGGAAATTCCGGCAAGGACGATTCGGTCGCTGCCTGGCGGACAGTTCCACGCGCCTTGAAACCAAGTTGAACGACGCGTTCGGCGAGCGTGTCGATGTGTTCCTCCACCGATTCGGCGACTTCGTCGAACAACTTGTGTTGCATGTAGAATTGCGGGCCGCGCACGTTCCAATGCGCTTGTTTGGTTTGCGAATAGAGATCGCTGACGATGGCGAGCACGTGGTTTAAAGTTTCCGCGACATCCCTGCGGGTCTCGGCCGGTAAATCGTTCCTGGTTTCCATAATTCCCTCCTCTAGACCGGCAACATACGCCTCGACCGATTTCGAGCAACTGCTCCAATCTTGTGTATCGCCATCGGCAAACTCTCCGTCACGGCGGCTTCGGGCGGCAACTTTGGTGTTTTGTTTTGACAGAAGTTGCCGTTCTGTCAGAGTCGAATGTCCACCCATAAGCATGGCGTTTTGTGGAAGTATGAGCCGGCACAATTGGAAGTTTGACTGATGAAGAAAAACTACTTATTTGCGGTCGCGATTCTCATATCGACATTGTGTTCCACCTCTGTGCGAGGGCAGGGTAGCCTGACTCCTCCCGGTGGTCCGGCTCCCACGATGAAAACCTTGAGCCAAATCGAACCGCGCACGCCGATTTCAGCGCTGCCGTATTCGATCACGACACCGGGCTCCTATTATTTTACGACGAACCTTTCTGGCAGTAATGGCATCACGATTGTGACAAACAATGTTACACTCGACCTGAGCGGTTTCACTTTGCAAGGCGTCAGCAGCACCGTCAGCGGCATAAACATCAGTGGCGCCTACAACCACATCACCGTTCGCAACGGCTGCATCAGTGGCTGGTCCCTTCGCGGCATCGATGGCTTTTACAACGGCGGAACGCGCAACACGCTTTACGAAAACCTAATCGTGTCGAGTAACGGTTACGGCGGCATCGTTTCTGACAAAAATTCTATTATTCGCAATTGCTGCGCTTACGGAAACGGCTTCGGCAATACGTTCGTCGGGCTATCGACGGAAAGTGGACAAATTGTTGATTGTGTCGCACGAGGCAATGCCAGCGCTGGCATTTTTGGATATAACACCACCATCCGCAATTGTGTCAGTGAAAGCAACGTCGGCCCGGGATTCGAGTGCAACGCCGGGTCTGTTTGGGATTGCGGCTCGTACAATAATTCGAGTTACGGCATCGAACTCGAGGGGGGGCCGAAGCACGACGTTGTCACGTGCAAGGGAATGTGAATACCGGCATCTTCGTACTGAATTTTGCTCCTGTGCTCGGAGGTGTGATAGCCGATTGTGTCATCACGACGAACAATTACGGCATCACCCTGAACGCCCCCGGTTATCTCGTGACTGGAAATGAAATCGCTTACAATTCAAGCGCTGCTATTCTCATTCAGAGCAGCAATCACCGTATCGACGGAAACCACATTGCCGTCGCCGCGGGAAGCTCGGGTATTCAGCTCACGAGCCCGGCGAACTACACGAACAACGTCATCGTCCGGAACAGCGTTTACGGCGGCGCCAGTGCGGCTGTTAACTACAATATTATCGGCACTACACAAAACGACGTCGGGCCGATCGGAAACGCATCTACGAACACAAGTCCGTGGGCGAATATTTCGCACTAACCATTTGAATTGATGAAGAAGAAGATTTTTGGGTTTTTCGTGGCACTCGCGCTGACTGTCGTCCCGGCGAGCAAGTGCGTGGCGGCAGTTTCAACGATCGATAGCGTCAACCGTTACGCCTACGGTGCGAACGTCGGTTGGATTGACTTTGATTCCACGGCCGTTATTGGCGAATACGTTTGCTCGGGCTACATCTACTCGGCGAACGTCGGTTGGATCAATCTTGGTAACGGTTCACCCGCCAATGGCATTTATTACCAGAACAATTCCGGGTCTGACTACGGCGTGAACCAGGATGGGTACGGCAATCTTCGCGGTTATGCTTACGGTGCCAACATCGGCTGGATAAACTTCGAAACGAACGGTGCCCCGACAGTCGATCTTTTGAGCGGCAAGTTTAGTGGCTCGGTTTGGAGCGCGAATTGC
>JAQGOW010000465.1 GCA_028293405.1 Verrucomicrobiales bacterium | reverse complement strand
CCGCCCGATAAATTTGATGCCATCATCACAAACGCGGCCGGGTGCGGTTCGCATTTGAAGCACTACTCACATTTGCTTGCCGGCGACGCGCATTACGCCGAACGCGCCAAGTTGTGGGATTGCAAGTTGAAGGACGTGCATGAATGGCTCGCCAAAATTGGGATCCAAACTCCGCCGCAACGCGAAGCGCAAACCGTGACGTACCACGAAGCATGTCATTTGTGTCACGGCCAGAAGATCACGGCGCAACCGCGACAGGTTCTGAAATCGATTCCCAATTTAAAACTAGTCGAACTGCCTGAGAGCAACTGGTGCTGCGGTAGCGCTGGTATTTACAATTTAATTCAGCCCAAGATGGCCAATCAACTCCTCGACCGCAAACTCGGGCACATCAAAAAAACGAACGCGCCGATTGTCGCCACCGCTAATCCCGGTTGCCTGGCGCACATGCAGAACGGCGTGCGCCGACATCAAATGCCGGTTCGTTTGGTTCATCCCGTCACGTTGCTCGCTGAAGCCTATCGCGGGGAGTAGCGGTCGAGTGATCTAACTGAAACACGCCGAATCATCGGTTGTTGACCGAAATCAACTTGTAACCGCGTCGCTTCGAGTATCCTCTGTTAGACCGTGTATTATTTGAAAAAATTAGGTTCAATTTTTGCCGCTGTAATTTTCCTGGCGCAAGCGACGTTCGCCGCGGAACCGACACGTTCTGCAACCAACTCCGTCAATTCCGCTCACATTCGCCAGACCCAAAACCTCACGCCGAACGAAAACCTCCTCTTCAATGGCTGGGGCGTCACGCCTGCCGGCCAATCCGTGTCGATCGCCAGCGACATGCCGCTGCGCATGATCGTCTCGCCCGACGGTTCACGCCTGCTCTCCGTTAGCGGAGGGTTCAATAACACCGGCCTGACCATCCTCGACACGGCCACTCGTCGCGTCACCCAATTTTTGCCGCTCAAAACCTGCTTCAACGGACTCGCCTTCAGCAAAAGTGGCCACCAAATCTATGTGTCGAGCGGCGGCACTGGCGAAATTCACGTCTTCAATTACGACAAAGGCACCGCCACCTTTGTCAAAACCTACAAACCTCTCCTCACCTTTCGCCAAACTTTCTTCACCGGCCTCGCTGTTCATCCGAGCACTGGCAAAATTTACGTTTGTAACGAAGCGGGCGGTGAAGTTCTCGTGCTCAATCCGAAAAACTTCCATCTCGAAGTCAGCATCAGCGTCGGCGAATTTCCGCACACTTGCGTTATGGGCGCCGACAACGTGCATCTTTATGTTAGCAATTGGGGCAGCCGTAGCGTCAGCGTGATCGACACCAAAGAAAATCGCCGACTCCGCGATCTCGACGTCGACCTCCGTCCCAACGACATGATCGTCGCGCCCGATGGCCGCATGTTTGTCGCGTGTGCCGGTGAAAATACAGTTCATGTCATCCAAACCTTGACCGTTGAAAAATTCCGCATCGAAGCCAGCCGCAAAAAACGCCCGGTCGAAACCGCGCGCGAGATCATCTCCACCTCGCTCTACCCCGACTCACCGGAAGGCAGCACGCCCGACGCACTGGCACTCGCGCCCGACGGCAAAACCCTCTTCGTCGCCAACGCCGATAACAACAACGTCGCCGTCGTCGACATCAGCAATCCCGAAGCCTCCATCGTCAACGGATTCATCCCGAGCGGCTGGTATCCGACTGCACTCGCCGTCGGGCCCGATAACAAAACCCTCTACATCGGCAACGGCAAAGGCCAACACTCCCGCGCAAACTATCCGCCGAAAGCCGACGGCCAACGCACCACACAGGGCGTTCATTTTGATTACATCGGCCACACCGTCGAAGGCTCCATCGAAATCGTTGAGCGACCTACGCCCGAACAAATGCGCGACTTCACCGCACAGGTCCAACGCAACTCGCCCTACACACCTCACAACCTCCGTTCTGCGCCCATCAAAAGTAACAGCATCATTCCCGAACACGTCGGCACTCGTTGCCCGATCAAACACATCCTTTACATCATCAAAGAAAACCGCACCTACGACCAACTCTTCGGCGACTTCAAGGACGCCGCTGGCAAACCCGCCGGCAACGGCGACCCGCGTATTTGTATCTATGGCGAACCGGTCAGTCCCAATCACCACCAACTCGCCCGCGACTATGTCCTCTTCGACAATCTCTATTGTAACGGCGAAGTCAGCATGGACGGCCATAGTTGGTGCGATGCCGCCATGGCCACTGACTACAAACAACGCTGCTGGATGGTCAGTTACTCCCGTCACGGCTGGCTCCCGGGCAACGAAGAAATGGAAGCTCCTGCCGCCGGATTTTTCTGGGACCTTTGCCGCCGCTATGGCCTCTCCTTCCGAAACTATGGTGAAGGTGCTAAACGCGTCCCCAGCGCCAACCGCGGCAAATGGCCCGGCGGTCGCGACATGGACCGCGTCAAAAGCTGGATCGACGACCTCCACGTCGCCGAAAAAACCGGCAAACTTCCTGCCTTCACCATCATGAGCCTTGGCGAAGACCACACGACGGGCACCAAACCCGGCACCTTCACTCCAGATGCCGCCGTCGCCAGTAACGACCTCGGCCTCGGTCGCATCGTCGAAGCAGCGAGCAGAAGCCGCTTCTGGAACCAAATGGCTATCTTCGTCATCGAAGACGACGCGCAGAACGGTCCCGATCATGTGGACGCGCACCGCACCGTCGGCCTCGTTATCAGTCCGTGGTGTAAGCGCAATCACATCGACAGCACGATGTATTCGACCGCGAGCATGGTTCGCACGATGGAATTGATTTTGGGTCTGCCACCCATGACTCAATACGACGCCGGCGCAACACCGATGTTCAACGCGTTCGGCACCAACCTGGTTTCCACTCCTTACACGGCGTTGATGCCTCAAGTAAACATGCTCGCGAAAAACACGAAGCACTCGCCGTTCGCCGCTGAATCCAAGAAAATGAATTTCAGCGAATACGACCTCGCTCCTGAAGACGAACTAAACCGCATCCTCTGGTACGCCGCAAAAGGCATGGACGCGGATTATCCAACCCCAATCCATCGCGCCCTGCACGTGCAATAGGTACGCGCATCGCTCCCCGCGCACATTTGGTTCGTTGGACGTTTGATGTTGGAAGTTTGTCGTTCGATCTTCGCGTTTCCTTGGCATTTAGCCCTTAGCACCTTCGCTCCTTTCGCCTTACCGATTCCCCCATTGCCGCGAAACAGCTCACGCGTATGTTTGCCTTAAGGCCATTAACACACGCGTCGTTAGCGCCAAAAGGGAGCCCGTTTATATGAAACAAAACAGATCATTCCCCGGTTTGATATTCTTCATCACCCTGGCCGTCGGCGCCGGTTTGGCCTATGCCGTTTACAAATCTGGTGCCGTCCCCGAAGCGATCGCCATCGCCAT
>JAQGOW010000111.1 GCA_028293405.1 Verrucomicrobiales bacterium | reverse complement strand
ACCTGATGCATGGCGCGCGCGATATTTCGGCGGGGGCGGCACGACCACAAACACCCAGTCCTGCGCGACCTGTGATCCCGATCACGATGGCATGAACAACTTCCAGGAATTCGTTGCTGGCACCAATCCGACGAACGCCGCAAGCGCCCTCGTAGCCTCTGAATTAAGTGGTGGCGTAACACAATTCAATTCGGCTTCTGGTGTAGTTTACAGACTGGAATACCGAAACACCTTCAGCGCTCCCGGTTGGTCTATCTTGGAAGATCAGCTAAACGGCACCGGGACGAACATTGTGGTTACCGACCCGGCTTCCGCCACAATCACAAATCGTTGCTACCGAATTAAAGCCCTCTGGTAACCAAGTTCCTCCGTCCATCTTCCGACTTCGGATCTTTCACCTCACCACTCACCACTTCGAAGAAAACCGCTGCTCAACAAAACCTCCTAAAAATTCCTATCGCACCGATTTAGCCCCCGTGCCATAGCAGATTGAAATGGGGGTTTTGGAAACTTCCAGAAGCGTTGCTTTGCTGCAACTAGTTGACGGTATTGCGTCCTATGCACTTCTACTCGACTAAATCGCATTCGAGCGGTTAATTATTACCAGACGGGCGACATCGCAGTTGCGACGATTTCCCTGTTCGATTACGACGTGAATCTCGACGGCACAGAACAGACAAACGCGGGTGACCTCTCGCGACGCAACCGCGAACGGGTAGAGCTTCTCACGGAAGCCTCACAGGTTGGTATTTGGTTCTGCGATCTGCCTTTTGACGAATTGATGTGGGACGATCGGGTGAAGGAACACTTTTGGCTTCCGCCGGAAACGCGCGTCACGATCAATCTTTTCTACGAACGTCTTCACCCCGACGATCGCGAGCCCACGCGCCTGGCCATTGAACGGTCGATCCACGAAAAAACCCGTTACACAATCGATTACCGAACGGTAGCGCCGGATGGTCGTCAAAAATGGATCCGCGCTCTCGGCCACGCCCATTACGACGCGCAAAATAATCCGATTCGGTTCGACGGCGTCACCATTGATATTAGCGAAGGCAAATTTGCTGAAGCTCGCAACCGCTTTCTGGTCGCCCTCGATGACGTGCTACGCCCCCTCTCCGATCCTCATACCATCACGATCAAAGCAGCCCAGGCGTTGGGTGAATATTTGGATGCCGATCGCTGCGCCTACGCCGATGTCGAAGCCGACCAAAACTCGATGCATCTCACGGGCAACTATGTTCGAGGGCCCGAGATCAAGAGCATTGTGGGCGACCTGAAGTTTTCCGATTTCGGCGCCGAAGTCCTGCAACTGATGCGCGAAGACAAACCTTTCGTGGTGCACAATATCGATTCGCATCAACCTCCCGTCGGCGACGTCGCTTCCTATCGCGCCACCCAAATTCAGTCGGTCATCTGCGTGCCCTTGCACAAGTCCGGCCGGTTGGTCGCCGCGATGGCAGTGCATATGAGCAGTCCACGGCACTGGCAGCCCGCCGAGGTGGAATTGGTGCGCGCCGTCGCAGCCCGTTGTTGGGAATCAATCGAACGCGCCCGGCTCGAGCGCGGATTGCATCAAAGTGAACAGCGCTACCGCTCGTTGTTTGACTCCATCGATGAGGGCTTTTGCGTCATCGAAATGCTTTTCGACTCCAATAATAAACCAATCGATTATCGGTTTATGGAAGTAAACCCGGCTTTCGAAAAACAGGCTGGGATGGTCGGCGCTGCTGGAAAGCGCATGCTCGAGTTTGTTTCAGACATCGAACCGCATTGGCTGGAGAAGTACGGACGGGTCGCTTTGACCGGCCGGCCTATCCGCTTCGCCGCGGAATACAAATCCTTGAACCGTTGGTTCGATGTCTACGCATTTCCGGTCGGAGAACCGCAGGAAAAAAAGGTTGCCGTCATTTTCACCAACATCACCGCCAAACGTTCCGCCGAGGAAGCGCTCCGGGACGAAACGCGCATTCTCGAAATCCTCAACAGCACCGGCGCCGCCATCGCCGCAGAGCTCGACCTGCAAACCCTCGTCCAAATCGTCACCGACGCCGGCAGAAAACTTTGCGGCGCGAAATTCGGCGCGTTTTTCTACAACGCCATCAATGCGCAAGGCGAAATGTACATGCTTTATTCGCTATCCGGCGCGCCGCGCGAAGCGTTTGATAAATTCGGCATGCCGCGGAACACTCCCGTGTTCAACGCCACTTTCAGCGGTGAACGTGTCGTCCGCTCCGACGACATCACCAAGGACCCACTCTACGGCAAATGGGGGCCTCATCACGGCATGCCCGCTGGACATTTGCCAGTCCGCAGTTATCTCGCTGTGCCAGTGATATCGCGCAACGGCGAAGTCATTGGCGGCCTGTTCTTCGGTCATCCCGAACCGGGTGTTTTTACCGAGCGTAGCGAACGCCTACTCGTCGGTATTGCGGCGCAAACAGCCATCGCCATCGATAACGCTCGTCTCTACGAAGGTGCTCAGCGGGAAATTGCGGAACGAATCCGCGTCGCCGAAGAACTGCAGAAAACGAAGGAGGAATTAAGACATCACGCTGAGAATCTTGAACAACAAGTGGCTGACCGAACCGCTTCCTTGCGCGAAGCTCTCGAACAACTGGAAGAATTTTCCTACAGTGTTTCCCATGACCTGCGTGCTCCTCTGCGCGCCATCAGCGGTTATAGCCGCGTTTTTACGGAGGAGTTCGGCGAAGCATTGCCCTCGGAGGCGCACCTCTATCTCGATAAAATCGCACGCAACGCCGAACGCATGGACCGGCTCATCAACGATGTGCTCACCCTCAGCCGTGTTGCTCGCGCAGACCTCCAATTAAAACCCTTCGCACTCCAACAGTTCATTGAAGACCTCGTCGAACAACACCCCAACATGCAGTCGCCAAACGCCGATTTACAAATCCATACGCCCCACACCGTCATGGGTGACGAGGCCCGCCTCTCTCAGGCCCTTTCAAACCTTTTGACCAACGCCGTAAAATTCGTCCCGCCAAACCAAAAACCTGTCGTCCGCCTCCATTCAGAATCCCTCGGTGATTGCGTCCGCATTTGGGTCGATGACTTCGGCATCGGCATCCCCGCCGATAAACAAAAAAAATTGTTCTGCATCTTTCAACGCCTCACTGCCAACGATCGCTACGAAGGCACCGGCATCGGCCTGGCCATCGTTCGCAAAGCCGTCGAAGTGATGGGCGGAACCGTCGGAATGGAATCCAATCAACCTAGCGGCAGCCGGTTTTGGATCGATTTAAAGAAAGGCTAACCTCGAACCAAACCATTTTCCTTTTGGACCTTGGAGCTTTCTTCCCCGTGGTAGGGACGATCGCGCCGCGTCTTCCGTCCGACTTCAGACTTCAGACTTCGACATTTCAAAATTTTTTGCACTTTCCCTCAACCCTCAACCCTCAACTTTCCGGTAATCCGCTCCTCGTTCCCACTTTCAAATCTCAAATCTCAAATTTGAAATTCCGTTTCCGTTTACGCCATCCCGATGCTTTGCCCTGGTCGGCAGGGACGCCGCCGGCTGCGTGAGCAGCGTTCGTTAGACGCCGGCGATGCGGCGTTTGTATTCGGCCAGAGCTTCTTCGAGACGATCTTTCGCCGTGGTGTCGCCCGGGACGTTGTGCGAAGGGTGGATGTGAAGCTTGTATCCGCGGTCGGCGAGGATCTCGGCGACGGTGGTGACAGTCATCCAAACAGCAGTGACGAAGGCCATTGTTGAAACCGGACCCACTTTGTCCTGGTGATTCTTGAGCGGGACGCTCGCGTCGCCAATCGGAGCGCAGGTGTCGATGACGAGGTCGGCGATCTCAAAAATATTTTTACCGCTGGAGTGACGGGTCTTCTTTCCTTGAGCAGCGGCGGCGCTGCCGAAGACGATGACTTTCATGCCGCGCTTTTTGGAATCAAGCGCGATGTCGATGTTGACGTTGTTGATGCCGGAGTGGGAAAAGAGCCACATGATGTCGCGCGTGTCGAAGTTGTAGTTCTTCATGATCTCGATGCCGTAACCTTCGACGCGTTCGAGAAAAACGAATTGGTGCACGCCCATTTCACCGACGATGCGTGTGAAAAAGGTGAGCGGCAGTTCGCACATCGGATGAAAGCCGACGAACCCGCCGATGCGCGGATACATTTCTTCAATCGGGATAGTGGCGTGGCCGCAGCCGAAGGTGTGGACCCAACGCCCCGCTTGGATCGTGTCGGCCATCCAGGTGGCGGCGGTTTTGATGTTCTCGAGTTGGGTTTGTTCGATGCGGTCCATGACGCTACGCGCCTCGGTGAGCCATTGTTTTGCGAGCATAAATTATTTCGGAGCGGTTTGAGTTTGTGTTGTTGCCGCGCGCCTCGTCGCGGCGAAAAGAAGCAAACTGAGAAATGCCAGTGCCGTCAATATCAACACGGAGAAAACTTTGATGCCATATTCGTGCGCGGCGTAGCCCATCGTTTTGTTGATAATCATGTTTCCAATGAGCGCGAGGACGAACGCGATGCTGAAGGCCGTGCCAGACGCGCCGGCGTAAAGGTCGCCGATCATTCCAAGGATAACCGGGAAAGCGGCGGCGAATCCAATACCGAGTAAGACCAGGCCAGTGACGGCAACGGCGTAATTGGTGGCGGACATGAGCACGATCGCGCCGAGCGCCGCGATGATGATGCTGACTTGCAGGACGCGTTTTGGCGCGACGTGGCGCAGCATTGTGCCGAGAAGCAGCCGTGTGACGGTGAGGCCGACAACGAAACAAGTCAGTGCGTAAAGCGCCTGGTCGCGTGGGACTTTGATGATCTCGATGAGGTATTGAGCGGACCAATCGTTGGCGATGCCTTCGAGCCCGCTTTGGAAAAAGAGCATCATTGCGAAGATCATCAGCGTTGGGTCTTTGACCATTACAATGCCTTGCTTGAGCGGAAATCCTTGCGGTTGTTTGGGCGACGGGAATTTTACGGAAACGAAATAGAAGATCGGGACAATCATGAACGCGCCGAGCGCAGCAATGATGGTTTGTTGCGTGAGCGTTTTCGAAAGCGCGCCGAGCACAAGGGGCATGCCGAGTGCGCCGATGCCGAAGAACACGCCAAGGATGCTGAGATTCGCGCCCCGTGAGCCGGTGCTGATGTCCGCGACGAGTGCGTTGGTGCCGCCGTTCAAGACGCCGCCACCGAAGCCGATGAGAAAGATGCAGAGTTGGACGACGAAAAGCGTTCGCGCGAACGCGATACCTTCGAAACCGAGCATAACAATCGCGGCGCAGAGGATGAGCAAGCTTTTGTAACCGTAACGATCGACGATCGGGCCGAAGATGATCGAGCCCGCGAGAATACCGAACGGGAGCAGTGTG
>JAQGOW010000399.1 GCA_028293405.1 Verrucomicrobiales bacterium | reverse complement strand
CGATTCTTTGAGCTGCCAGAACAGTTCAGGATTATGGGGGTTCGCGAAATTTAAATTGTCAGTCGAGCCAAGCGCGACCGCGCCGGAACAGGCTAGATTACGAATCGCTTCAGCCACGGCGAGTTTTCCGCCTTCGTATGGATCGAGATAAACGTAAGTGGCGTTGCAATCGACCGTCAGCGCGATGAGCTTTTCTTTTGACGATGTCGGTTTGCCATCGTCGGGCACGGAATCAGCCTTGATGCGAATAACTGCGGCGTCAGAACCGGGGCAAACAATCGAGCCGTCACGAACCATGTGGTCGTATTGGCGATAGACCCAATTTTTCGAAGCAATCGTTGGCCAGGCGAGCAGTTGTTTCAGAGCGTCGGTGGCATCCGAACAATCCGGCACGTTGTTCAATGTGAACTCGCGTACCTTTTTTAAATAAGCAGGTTCAGCCGCATCACGGTAATAAACCGGGGCTTCGTCGGCGAGTTGTCTTGCGGGAATGTTTGCGACGATTTCGCCGTTGAACTTCACAACCATGCGACCGGTGTCAGTCACGTTGCCAATGTGCGCCCACGGCAAGTCCCACTTGTCGAAAATGCGTTTTACTTCTTCTTCGCGCCCCTTCTTCACAATGATCAGCATGCGCTCTTGCGATTCGCTGAGCATGATCTCGTAAGAAGTCATGTTGAGCCCGCGTTGGGGCACTTTGTTCAGTTCGATCTCGATGCCGGTGCCGGCGCGAGCGGCGGTTTCGCAAGTCGAACAGGTCAAACCGGCGGCGCCCATATCTTGAATGCCAGCGACAGCGTCGGTCGCGAGCAATTCGAGGCAGGCTTCGCACACCAGTTTTTCCATGAATGGATCGCCAACTTGCACGGCGCCGCGCTGCTGTTCGGAGGATTCTTGGGTGAGGTCTTGGGACGCAAACGCCGCGCCTGCGAGGCCGTCACGACCTGTGGCTGGGCCGACGTAGAAAACTGGATTGCCAACACCTTCTGCTTTGCCACGCGCAATTTGATCGTGGCGCAAAACACCGAGGCAAAACGCGTTCACGAGCGGATTGCCTTCGTATGATTTGTCGAAATAAACCTCCCCCGCAACAGTCGGAATACCGAAGCAATTGCCGTAATGCGCGATGCCCGCGACGACGCCGTTGAACAAACGTCGGTTGTTTGCGACTTGCGCATCATCGCTCGAACCATTGGCGGTGATTGGGCCGAAGCGCAACGAATTCAGCGCGCAAATCGGGCGCGCGCCCATCGTAAAAATGTCACGAATAATTCCACCAACACCAGTGGCCGCGCCTTGAAAAGGTTCGACGGCGCTCGGGTGATTGTGCGATTCGATTTTGAAAGCGATGGCGAGATTGTCGCCGATGTCGATGATGCCGGCGTTTTCCTCCCCTGCCCCGACGAGAATTTTTGGTGATTTTGTCGGAAATGTTTTGAGCAGTGGTCGCGTATTTTTATAGGAGCAATGCTCGCTCCACATCACCGAGAAAATTCCCAGCTCCGTAAACGTCGGGTCGCGGCCGAGAATGCCCTTGAGCCTTTCGAACTCCTCGGGCGTGAGGTTGTGTTTTTTGATTAACTCGGGGGTGATCGCGTTCTGGGTCATTCTAGGCGGCTTTCGCGAGAGAACGATTTTCCAACCAATGAATCAAGCTTTCGAAAATAACCTTGCCATCCGCACAACCAAGCAGCGACTCGCTGGCGCGCTCGGGATGCGGCATTAGGCCGGCAACGTTTCGGGCTTCATTGCAAATGCCGGCGATGTTCAAAAGTGAACCATTCGGGTTTGCCCCTTCAGTTAAGTCGCCGTTCTCACTGCAATATTGCCACAAAATCTGTCGGTTACTTTGCAACTTGTTCAAAGTCGCGTCGTCAGCGAAATAGCAGCCTTCGCCGTGCGCAATCGGGAGGCGTAGAACTTTGCCGTCCGCGATTTTATTCGTGAACGGTGAATCAGACGTCGCCGTTTTGATAAATACATTTTCGCAACGGAACTGGAGCGAGCGATTGCGAATCAAAGCGCCGGGAAGCATTCCAGCTTCGCACAAAATTTGGAATCCGTTGCACACCCCGAGCACCGGGCCGCCGTTCCCGGCAAATTGTTGCACCGCTTGCATGATCGGGCTGAAGCGTGCGATTGCGCCGGTGCGCAGGTAATCGCCATAACTAAACCCGCCAGGCACGACTACACCGTCGATGCCAGCCAACGAGTTTTCCTTGTGCCAAACAAGGCGCGCAGAATGGCCGAGCACATTTTTCAAAACGTGCACCGCATCCTGGTCGCAGTTCGACGCCGGAAATTGTAAAACAGCAAAGTTCATTTTGTGTCAGTTGCCAGTGGCCAACGGTCAGTTATAAGAACCAAAAACAGACGGGAAAGTAATGCAACAACTGACTGCTGACAACTGACCTCGAACTAACTACTCAATTTCAAACCGATAATCTTCGATGACCGGGTTGCTCAAAATCTTGTGGCATGCGTCGTCAATTTGTTTGCGCCACGCTTCTTTGTCCGTACCGGAAAGTTCAATTTCAAGATATTTGCCGACGTGCACCGCGCCGATGCCCTTATAACCCATGTGTTCCAGAGCGCTCGCAACGGTCTTGCCTTGCGGATCGAGCACTGCCTTTTTCGGTGTCACAATGATTTTGGCTTTCACTCGGGCGCGATGTTGAGCGAAGCGACGCCCGCACGCCAGTTTTTTTCGCACACGAATACAACGGAGCTCCATACCAATTCAGACTTGCGATTCAATTGAGTCTTACGGACCCTATTGCCTTTCATGGCAAAGAAAGCACTTATCACCGGAATCACCGGGCAGGACGGCTCTTATCTCGCGGAGTTGTTGCTCAGTAAAGGTTACGAAGTCCACGGCATCATTCGTCGCGCCAGCACTTTCAATACAGGTCGTCTCGATTCTATCTACGCCGACCCGCACTCGGGCCAGAGCCGGTTGTTTTTGCACTACGGCGATCTAGCTGACGCCAGCGCGTTGGCGCGGTTGCTCGGGAAAATTCAGCCCGAAGAAATTTACAACCTCGCCGCGCAAAGCCATGTGCGTGTGAGTTTTGATTCGCCGGAATACACAACGGACATCACCGCCACAGGAACGGTGCGCTTGCTCGAAGCAATTCGCGAAGCCGGTTTGCGCCCACGTTTCTATCAAGCGTCCTCGAGCGAAATGTACGGCAAAGTGCTCGAAGTTCCGCAAAAAGAAACGACGCCCTTCTATCCGCGCAGTCCTTATGGTTGTGCGAAAGTCTATTCCTTTTGGATCACGGTGAACTATCGCGAGTCCTACGGTTTGCACGCGAGCAACGGCATTTTGTTCAACCACGAATCCCCGCGCCGTGGCGAAACATTCGTCACGCGCTAAATCACTCGCGCCGTGGCCCACATCAAAGCCGGCCTGCAAAAGAAACTTTACCTCGGCAATCTCGAAGCGAAACGCGATT
>JAQGOW010000287.1 GCA_028293405.1 Verrucomicrobiales bacterium | reverse complement strand
TATCGCTTACCCCGGCGAACATCACGCTTGCCGCGGGCGTCGGCCAGACCTTCACCGCCACGGCGACGGATGCAGATGGCGACACGCTGGTTTATTATTGGGAGTTCGATGATATTCAAACCTCCGTCGGAACGGATTTCGGCGGCGTCAATCCCGATGCGCGGTTCGCCACGAACGGCTTTCACGTTTGGACGCAGAATGGAATTAATTTTGTCCGCTGCACCGTCTCGGACATGAAAGGCCAAACCAAAACCGCTTCCGCCATCGTGACTGTGACCAACGGACTGCCCGTGCCGGTGACCATCAGCGGCACGGTGAAGGACGAATTGGGTAATCCGTTCGAAGGCGCTGTCGTGAATAACTCCACCCAAGCCGCCTACGGCGCGGCGAACTTCGCCGGCTCCAGCGTGACGGGTCCTGACGGGAAATACATCGTCGCGGTTCCCGCCACGAACACGTTCTACAATCTCAGCGTCCATGGTCAGGGCTATGCGTTCACCAACTCCGCGGGCAATGTCATCAGCACCAACTACGCGACCTCCTCCGGCCTCATCAACGTGAACTTTGCGCGCAAGCGGCAGAATCGAACCATTGGCGGGAGCGTCTATCTCGCCGGACACACCTACGACAGTGCGACGTTCGGCAACCTCTGGGTGAGCGACGGCACCACGAACATTCTCATCACCACCGGCAACTGGCAATTAAGCGTGCCGGAAGGAACGACCGTCACCATGACCGCGACCGCCACCAATCCCGCTTACACCATCACGTCCTATTTTCCCAAGCCGTATCAAGTGGTGGACGACTGCAACACGTTGCACTTCTTTGTCGACGTGCCCGGGGCAATGCCTCTCTCCGGCTTCACCTCCAGCGGAGCCAGCAGCGACGACACCGTCGGCACCGTCAACATCCCCGTGACCATGAGCCTGCCGCCCGGCTGGACCAACTGGTTTCTCGACCAGGTCTTTTACTGCGAAGTGGACGACCACAGCACCGCTCAGTACGGCGTTGACTACAAAATGAACGGCAGGACCATCACCTTCTACGGCGCGCAAGCTCCCGCGCCCTACTTCATTCCACTCACCATCATCCACGACGGCGTGCCGAAGAACAAAACCGTCATCATCAAACTCTCGCCCGGCACATCCGTGGCCAACCTCGGCCCGCTCGACACGTTCACCTACACGATCACCAATCCGGCACCGTCCCTCAGCGCCGGCAACCTGAGCAACGGAATTTTCAATCTAAGTTGGCCTTCCGCGAGCGCCGCCCGTTACACCATCGAAACCACAACGTTGGCCCCGCCGGCCTGGACCAGCCTCGCGCCACACACGAATCTCCCCGGCAACGACGGAATCATCACGCGCAGCATCCCGGTGGACGCCGCCACCAACCGGTTCTTCCGCCTCAGGATCGAGTGAGCAGAAGCGGCCACACTATTTCTGGTCAGGCGCGTTTTATTGACAAAAGCGCGCTGGATGCGAACAGTTGGCAGGTTAATTGTTCGCCAAACCATGAACCGCATCCTCATTTTGGTTGTTGTCGGTGGAGTCACTCTCATCATCGGTTTTTTCAGCGGTCGCGCCTTTCAGCACGCCAAGACCGGCTATCACATTGTAGCTCTAGAGCAGAAGGAATATGCGTCAGCGCTCGGGCCGATCCAGTGGAAGTGTTTTTTTGAATCGGAGGGCATCCCGATTCACGAAACCGAAAAGACCACGATCAGTATGGGAAACCGAACGATCTATAAAGCCCAGCGCGATTTTCAGGAGGACGCTCCTTACGCTAGGAATATCACGACGTCGAGCAATTCGATTGCGTGGGAAGACGGGGACTACAAGTATCACTTGGTTGTGGAACCGATGCCGAAAAGCCAACAACCCCGTCGCTGACCTTTTCGTTACGGGTCACAGCTGGGGTCAATCAAACAAACCGGATAGACCGTTTGTAGTCGACGGCGGGTTTGGTTGCGGTGGAGATTTTCCGCAACAGGAAATGGGGCGGCCGAAGCGCTATCGGTGGCCGGCCCCGTTACTTAAGCCGCTTTGACGGGGGCGCATTTACGAATGAGCTTTCCGCCATTCGTTTTAAGATACGCCTGCACTGCAATGATGCCGCCCAAGCTGATCGGAACACGCTTCTGGGTCTGAAACATCCGATAATGCGTCAGCGTCTTGCCGACTTCCATGATCTCGATGTGCCTGTCGTCCAGCTTCCACAATTGACCTTTTGCCAGCGGGGCATTCAGAGTTTTAGTTTGTTTTGTAGGTTTCATTTTTGAGTGCTGTGCCAGTTAGATAAAAATCTCTGGCGTTCGAATTGGAAGCGTTGAGCCCCGTGAATCGCCGTCTCGACGCGCATAGTCAAACAGTTTGCCACGCGAATAGATACTTAAATCACTGACTATTCCGTTTGGCCGGTGCGGCGGAGGGGCGCACTGGGCGATTCTCCTACCAATGTAATCTCGATCGGTGCCGAGTCGATTGGCTTTTACATTTTGCCGCACGATGTCTTCCTCAACGATTTACTTGGAATAGAATTCCGATTAGATTAACCGCCATGAGTTCGCTTCAGGAAATCGAAACGGCTATTGGCAGTCTTTCTATCGAAGATCGCGCCAAGCTGATTCACGATCTGCCGGCGCTGCTGCCGGAATGGGAAGCGGATTTGGCGTGGGCCAGAATCCTGAACGATCCAACGCCTAGCCCGGCGCTTTCCGCGTTGGCTGATTCTCTAGATCGCGAACACGAGCGAAATCCGGAACGCTTCCCTGAAATCAAAGATTCGGACTTTGATCGCCACGCGTGAGTTCCCGAGGCACAGACGCTTTCTGGGCGCTTTATTACAAGCTTCCGCCTGAGATAAAGATTGCCGCACGGCGCGCCCATCAAAAGTACCGCCAAAATCCAGCGCATCCAGGTTTACACTTGGAGAGATTGCGTAGAGACCCCCGTCTTTGGTCAGTACGCATCACCCGCGATTTTCGGGCAATTGCGCGACGTTACGAAAATGATGTTTGGGTTTGGCTTTGGATCGGAAATCACCGCGAGTTTGATGCTCAGTTTGGTGTTTGAACAATCGAGCAGATTGCCGCTTGCGTCGAAAATGTTCGGCGTCAAAAACTTTTAAATGAAGGAAGAACCCGTTGCGCCCAAGTCCCGGAGACCGATTCCGAAATGCCCGTCCATACTGTGACAAACCCGCCACATGTTCCGGCGGCTTTTTTGCCAAAGGACTATTTTGTGGTCATGCGCGTTTTATTGACAATAGCAGCGTGGCTGCGAACAGTTGTCCCGAATTTAATTGGTACGCATCATGGCACAACAAGTAACCAAATGGGAACCGGTGTCCGATATCGATTCTGCTTTTACGTCCATCTCGTATTCTTTCCAACACGAAACTTTGTCGGTTCAGATGATTGGCAGTAGGACCTTGTTACTCGATTTTTCTGGGGTCGTCGCCCTTCGGTTCGAGCAAGAATGCCCCGGATTCGACTTCCCTCCCCGCCCACTTCCAATGCTCAACCCATCAGAGACGTTCCCGTTACTATGTGTGGAGGGGTCGCAATGGTTGGACCAGTTTACGCCTATTTATGGAGAACTGTCGCATTTTGCGCTGGTAAGCAGCGACCATCTTCTCCAGTTGCTTGCGAAGCCCAAAGTACAAGGTCGATGGGAGGCGCAGCGATGATATGCAATCAATGGCTGAGCTAAACATTCGTCGCTTAAAACAGCCCTTCCATTTCCGATTAATCGTTAGGCAGAAAATTCAATGAAATACCTCGCCAGAGTTAAGCAAGTCCTCATGCCGGGAACGCACGCATGGGCGCGTCGTGTTTCCAACGGCAAGGTACAGTATGACGGTATGCCGAATCCTGATTACGTTTTCATTGAGTGCGGCAGTGAACAGAATCCTTCTTGTCAAATGCACCGGTACAAAGACGACGGAACTTTTTGTGGTGATACATGGCATGAGGATATCGCGCAAGCCAAGCAGCGAGCCAAAGATGAATATGGTATTGCAGACGGCGATTGGAGCATTCAGAAGGATGCTTAGTTAGAACAGCGCTTCACTTCCAATCCCGAATTGACGGCATGTCGCCGTGCTCGCATCAAACAAACTGCACAGCAGGTTTGTAGGCGAAGGAGGGTTTGGTCGCGGGGAAGATTTTGCGCAAGAGCAAGTGCGTCGGGAAATAGGCCACCAGCCACAACACTCCCAGCCAGCCCAGCACATAGAGATTTTGGTTGAGCCAGGTTTGCGGATGTTGATTGTCGAAACCGTAAACGCAATTGAGGTTGATCGGAATGTTGGGATCGGCCAGATGCGCCCCCGCCGGTGGCGTAAACCAATAGCAACTCAACACCAGCACCGTGGCCAGCGCGGTCCAGGCCGGAAACGCGCGTTTGTCGTAACCGAGCCGGTGCAAAAGCCAGAGGAGCAAGAGTGGCAACCAACCGTGAAAGAGCGAGAGCCCGCGCGTGAAGAGCGGCAGGTCGGAATCAAACATGTAGTTGGTCAAGCCGAACAGACGGAATCCAAAGAGGTGACTGCCGAAGTCCAGCAGCCAAAGGAATTGCGGAATTAAAATGCCGACGGCGCACATGCTGATGAGGAGCGCGCTTTCCATCCACATGCCAGTGACGGTGAGAATCAGCGCCGCATCGCAGAACCACAGGAAATTGGTCGGCCCGTAGGAATGCAGGTAAACGGGAACGAGGACGGCCAGGAACGCGGTGACGATGAGCTTTGCGGTCAGCGGAATTTTGATGGGCGAGGCGTTCAATGTGAAAGCGTAGCGTTTTGCCGGTGCGTTTGCACGTTCATCCCGAGGTAGCGGCAAATGTGGTGGGCCTCGGCCACATCCACGAAACTCAGCGCCTCTTTCATTTCGGGTGTCCAACGGTGGACGCCACGGAAATAATTGCTCGTGTCGATGTCCTGCAAGAACACGCGGTTGTCCTGGTCAACGTTGGAGACGCAGAGGACGGTTCGGTTCGACATAAATATTTTCCTTTCGTTGGCCCTTTAAACACCAACCGAAGGGGCGGAATTTCTTCCACCGCCTTCGGTTGGTTTAGCACTTGATGAACTAATTTTTATGGCGCGGCTTGAAACAGAACGCGTCCATTGTCATTGGTGCCGGGGAAGTAGCCGGCGCCGACGTTGGCCTTTTGCAGCACTGCGCCGCTAAAGGTGGTGAGATGTGTCGTGCCAGGTTCGACGAACGATCCGGTGAACAACCCGCTGGAGAGCGTGAAGTTCAGGGACAGTTTGTTGCTGGCACTGATGATCTTACTTCCGAGGCCAAGGGTGACGTTGTTGTCCGATGCAGTGGACAAGTTGCCGCCGCTGAGGCTGACGACACCGTTGGTGATGTTGAGCACGCGAGTGGCAGTGCCAATCGGCGCGACGTATCGGGAACCGGTCGATTCAGCGTCGGTCGCGAAACCGGCGGCGAACAATCGGCTCGCGGCTTGGGCAGGACGGATCCAGCTCAGGCGACCAGAGACGTCGTCGCTGGAGCGATTGGTGAAGGTCATCCAACCGAGGAGCGAACCGTGTCCGGCATAGAGCGAGACGTAGACCGGCCATTCACCATTCTTGGAGATGGCTGAGTTTTGCGAGACGCGTGTACCGTCAGCGAGTGTTCCGGTGAAGAGCACCGAGCCGTTGGCATTGACTGTGACTGCGCCGTAGCCGTCGCCTTGACGTGAGACGGTGCGGCCGACATTGCCAGGAATGACCACGGTGTATTTACCGCCGAGCGACGCGCGGTTCTTGAGGGCATCGAACGTGCCGCGATCGCCGAGCAATGAGGAGACCCATTTGCCATCGGTGACGGTGCCGGAGATGGTGTCGGAATTATCCAACGCCACATTCCAGTTCGCTGCGAGTGCAGAGGAGCCGGGGCGAGCGACGGAGCTGGTGCCAGTTCCATCGACGTTGAGGCGACCGCTGGTGACGTAACGCTTGCCTTCGGACGAGAGCGATGCGGTGTAAGCACCCTGGTCACCAAGGACCATTGTGAATGCGCCGGAGTTCGCGTTCTCGACTGCGGTTGTTCCCATGAACAAGCCGTTGAAGGTGCCTTTGACACGGAGGAACGGATTAGGCACGAAGTTCGCCGTGATGTAGGTGCCACCTTGCATGGTGAAGGTCAGCACTGTTTGGTTGGATGCGCCAGGGACGCCTTTCCAGCTGCCGAGGATCTGACCTGTGCCAGCCTTCGCGGTGATCGTGTAGGTCTTGCCGATCTGGAGGAATTGTCCGTCCATGTTCGGTGTGACTGTGCCGTTACCGGTGATGAATTGGCGGAATTGCACCAATTGAATAACCTTGATCGGGCCTGCGCAGTTAGCAGAGGCAGTGACCGTGCGTGCCTGGCACGTGTCGGTTCCACGAGCTGTGACCGTGTCCAATGTAGGACGTGATGAGCTGGTGACAACGTAGCTGCCACTGAAGTCTTCTGTTTCACCGGGCGCGAGTTCGATCGGCCCGAGCAAGACTGTATTGCCTGGCTGGCTGCTGACGACGATGACGTTCGTCAGGACGATGTTGCCGCTGTTGCTGACAATACCGGAGTAGTTATACGTATCGCCGACTCGCACTGTGCCGCTTGGGCAGTTCTTGATGACGCTGATGAGCGGCGTGGTCAAGAGCGGGCATTCGGCGCTGGATGTCGCGCTGACTGTCGTGCCCGAGCAACGGTCGTTGCCGCTAGCCGTCAACGTGTCGACGATTTGGCAGCAGCAGAGCGGCGCGGTGTAGGTGTTGGTGAATTTCACCGATGCACCAGGTGCGATCGTGATAGGACCGATAACCAGCGAATTGTTCGTCGGCTGGTTGTCGAACACCATGACGTTGGTCAGGGTGACGTTGCCGGTGTTGAACACAGTTCCAGTGAACGTGAACGGCGCGCCACGAGGCGTTGGGAACGCGGGACAATTCTTTGTTACGAGAATGTCAGGAAGCGTTGCCGCGACCGGGCACGTGGTAGTGACGCTGCTGGTGACTGCAACTTGTGTGCAAGCATCCTCGCCGCGAGCGGTGACGGTGTCAGTGCCGCAGAAGTCTGCGATGATTGTGTATGAGCCGGTGTAATCCGCGACTTCACCAGGTGCCAGAGTAATCGGTCCGAACACGCGTGAGCCAACGCTCGGCTGATTGTTCACAATGGTCACGTTGACCAATGTGATGTTGCCCGAGTTACTGACGGTGCCGCTATAGTGCAACACTTCGCCAGGATTCGTGACATTCGTCGAACACACTTTCGTGACGACGATTGCTGGCGCTGTGAGCACCGGACAGGTTTTCGTGTCGGTGTCGCTAACCATCAATCCCGTGCAAGGAACTACACCAGTGGCGGTGGCCATGCTGGACTGCGAGCAGCAGTTCAACGGCACATGATAGCTGCCGGTGAAGGTTGCGCTTTCGCCAGGGGCGAGGATCGGAACCGTCAGGATTGGAGCGGTGCCGGTGCGGCTATTGTAGACCAGGACGTTCGTCAGTGTGACGGTGCCGTCGTTGGCAACGATGCCGGTGAAGTTAAGCGTGCCACCGGGGCTCGGAGCCGTTGCGGGGCAGAACTGGGTGACTTCGATGCTCGGGATTCCGCCGGTGACCGGGCAAGTGGTCGTTGCGGAATTGCTGGCGATGGTGCCATTGCAATCGGCGCCAGTCGCAGTCGCGATCGTCGTGACCGAGCAAGCTTCCGGAGGAACAACATAGGTTCCAACGAAGTTCGCTGTCGCATTCGGCGCGAGTGAAACGATCGTCGTTACCGGCGAAGTGCCGGTGCGGTCGGTCGTCACAACGATGTTGGTGATAGTGACGTTACCAGTGTTTTTGACGCTGCCGGTAAAGGTCAACGGGCTGCCTGCGCCGACCGGGACTGACGAGCAGTTCAAGGTGACGAGCAGGCGCGGATTGGTTGTGAGCGGGCAAGTTGCTGACGCCGTGTTCGTGATCGAACGCGAGGTGCAAACATCGGTGCCTCGGGCACTGACCGTGCTGGTGACGGAGCAGGCATTAGCCGGCGCGGTGAACGTCGCTGTGAAGTTCGCGGACGCTCCGACCGCCAAATTCGGCACCGTGAGCACCAGGTTCGGCGAAGCTTGAG
>JAQGOW010000281.1 GCA_028293405.1 Verrucomicrobiales bacterium | reverse complement strand
CTCCTCTCGGGTCCTCCGGATACAATTCGTCGAACGCGGTCTTCACGCCCGATGGGAAGTGGATCGTATACCAAAGCACGCCGGGATACGTCACTGGCTCTAGTCTCAGCACGAACGGAGCACAGTTCTACGCCAGGAATATTGCGTCGAATCAAAACATCCATATCAGTTTTGCGCCCGATCATTCACTCTTTGGCGGCAGCACTTCCAATGCTGCGTTCAGTGCTGATGGAAACTCGATGGCATTCTCGACAATTTCAGGCGGAACGCCTCTGATCGTCCTTCACAATTTCAGCAACAACGTCAATCAAATCATCTGCACCAATTGCTCAAGCGCTTCGTTGAATAACGACGCAACAAGACTCGCCTATGTCACCCAGGCATCCGGAGGCAAGAGCCAGATTTACGTTCGCACCGTCGGCTCAACTCAAAGCAATTTGGTGAGCGTTGCTTCCAATCAAACAACCCTCGGAAACGGCAACTCCTCCAGTCCGATCCTTAGCCCTGACGGACGCTTCGTGATTTTCTCGAGCGTTGCGACAAACTTGGTCCTAGGCGACATAAACGGGCGAACAGACGTTTTCATCCGCGACTTGGTGCTGAGCAATACAATTGCCCTTAGCCGGTATGGCACCGGAACACCTGGATTCGGCGCAGTCAATCCCATCCTCGCCGCCGACGGCCGCACGATTGTGTTCCAAAGCTTCTCCACCGACCTCTCCCCAAACGTTCTCGTCCCGACCCGCAGCCTTTACCTCGTCCGCCTCGGCACCGGCGACTCCGACCACGACGGCATGGACGACGATTGGGAAATGACCTACTTCGGCGACCTCTCCCACGACGGAACCGCCGACACCGACGCTGACGGATTGACTGACCTCCAGGAATTTCAGGCCGGCACAAACCCAATCAACAACGACTCCGTCCTCCGCTGTCTTGCCGTCGCCACCTCGGCCGGCGGTGCCACGATCTATTGGTCCGCCATCCCCGGTCGCAATTACCGGATTGAATACAAAACGTCCATCGACGACCCCACTTGGACAACGCTCGCGAGCTCAGTGACCGCTTTAACCGCAACAGCCTCGACAACCGATCCCGCCGCCCCCTTCAACACCCAACGCTTCTACCGCGTCACCGTTTTGCCCTGATTTATCCGCCATAGCATTCTCTGTGCCTCTGTGTCTCTGTGGTAAAATTTAGTGTAGAAAAACTGCCGTTTTTGTCTTTCCTCTCCTTCCTCTCTCTCCTGTCTCTACAGTTTTTGTGTAAAAGCTACTTCATGTCACCATTCCTGGCATGAAACGAACATTATCTAACGCCAATCGGGGACAATGGGTGATCACCACACCAGCAGCGTGCTCCTTGGGCGTCGCCACGGCGAATTGCACCGGTTTGCACCACATTGCACTGGTTTGCACCAAAGTAAAAAATCCGCGCTGCAGCAAAAATGACTAATTATGACCAATTCGAACCATAAGTATATTTTTCTGACCACCCGTCTCGGTCCGTTAAGGTCTTTTACCATCCTCGAAAAAGGCAAACTCCGCTCTGGAAAGTTCCCGGAACGGCGCGACTTTTCTGCGAAAGGAGACTCATGAAACAACAAGATCTCGCGCGCGCTTTGGGTTGGTTTAGCATCGGTCTGGGAGTCGCAGAACTACTCGCTCCCCGCAAATTGGAAAAGGCCATCGGCGTCAGAAAAAGACACACCGGCCTGACTCGCAGTTACGGTTTGCGTGAACTCACCGCTGGCATTGGCCTGCTCACCGCTGAAGAAAAAAATTTGAGCCCATGGATGTGGTCACGTGTTGCCGGTGACGTCCTCGATCTCGCCTCGCTCGGCTCCGGTTTTAGTTCAGATCGCAACAACAAGAGCAAACTCACTTTCGCCACCGCCGCCGTTCTCGGCGTCACCGTCGCCGACGTTCTTTGCAGCATGAAACTCGCTGAAGACGAAGCATCCTCAACGCGTAGCGTTCGCCACAGCGTCAGCATTCGCAAATCGCCGGAAGAACTTTACCAGTTCTGGCGCAATTTCGAAAACCTGCCCAAGTTCATGTATCACCTCCATTCCGTGAAGGTCACCGGCGGCAACCGCTCGCATTGGATCGCCAAAGGTCCTGCCAAAATGAAAGTCGAATGGGAGGCCGAAATCGTCGATGACCAGCCCAACCACTTGATTTCGTGGCAATCCTTGCCCGGCGCGGACGTCGACAACTGGGGCACGATCAAGTTCGAACCAGCGCAGCACACAAAGGAAACCATCGTCGAAGTCGAGCTCGGCTACGCTCCGCCCGCCGGCGCGATGGGCGCACTCATGGCTAAACTTTTCGGTGAAGCTCCCGAACAAACCGTCAAGGACGACTTGCGCCGCTTTAAACAACTCATGGAAACGGGCGAAATTCCGACCATCCAAGGCCAGCCCGCCGGTCGCGCCACCAGCACGACCAAATACGAAAACTACGTGCGCGATCTCGTCAGCGCATAAAAGGAACCATTTTATATGAAAGCAAATTGTTGGTGTGGCATCGGTGAAGTGCAGGTGATGGACGTTCCAGATCCGCAGATTCTCAATCCGCGCGATTGCATCGTGAAGATCAGTTCCACCGCGATCTGCGGTTCGGACCTCCATCTTTACGACGGCTACGTCCCGACCATGCAAGCGGGTGATGTGCTCGGTCACGAATTCATGGGCGAAGTCGTCGAGACCGGTCGTGGCGTGAACAATTTAAAAGTTGGCGACCGCGTCGTTGTGCCGTTCCCGATCGCTTGCGGGAATTGCTACTTCTGCGACAAACAAATGTTTTCGCTCTGTGAAAATTCAAACCCGAACGCTGCCATCGCCGAAAAAATGTGGGGCCATTCGCCCTGCGGCATTTTCGGCTATTCGCACATGACCGGCGGTTACGCCGGCGGCCAGGCCGAATACGCGCGCGTTCCGTTCGCCGATGTCGGCCCAATTAAAATCGAAGACGGCCTGAGCGACGAACAAGTGCTGTTCCTCTCCGACATTTTTCCGACCGGTTACATGGCGGCCGAGCAATGCAACATTCAGCCGGGCGACACCGTTGCCGTATGGGGCTGCGGTCCCGTAGGCCAGTTCACCATAAAAAGCGCATGGCTGCTCGGCGCCGGCCGCGTCATCGCGATCGACGATGTCCCTGAACGCCTGCAAATGGCTAGCGAAGAAGGCGGTGCGGAAGTCATCAACCGCAACGAAGTGGACGTGCTGGAAGTCCTCAAGGAAATGACCGCCGGCCGTGGACCGGACGCCACCATTGATGCAGTCGGTATGGAAGCCAATGCTCACGGTTTACTTGGAGCATACGACCGCATCAAACAAGCGATGCGTCTGGAAACCGATCGCCCCGCTGCATTCCGCGAATGCATCATGGCCTGTCGCAATGGCGGCACCGTTTCCGTTCCCGGAGTCTACGGCGGATTCGTCGACAAAATTCCGCTCGGCTCGATCATGAACCGTTCCCTCACGATCAAGACCGGTCAAACCCACGTGCATCGTTATTTGCGGCCGTTGCTCGAACGCATTAAAAAAGGCGAGATCGACCCGAGCTTCGTCATCACACACACGATGCCGCTGACCGACGCCGCCGAAGGTTACAAGATGTTCCGCGACCACGACGATGAATGCATCAAGATCGTATTGAAGCCAGGCCAGTGATGACAAATTGTGGCGTTCGTTTGACAAGCGCGAGATCCAAAACTAGCCTAGTGCGGTCCAGCCGACGGTTGGACTCGCGCTATGCAAATCACGAAACAACTGGCTCTCTTTCTTGAAAATCGTCCTGGAATGTTGGCGCGAGTCTGTGACGCGCTTTCCTCCGCGAACATCAACATCTACGCGATCTCGACGAGCGACACCGTCGATCACGCCGTCGTCCGCATGGTCGTGAGCGATCCGGACAAAGCGATGTACGTGTTCGAACAACACGGGACCTTGGTCGTTGAAGATGATGTGCTGATGATTCACGGCGACAACAAGCCAGGCACGCTTGCGAAGATTTCGCGCAAGTTGGCCGATGCGAAAATCAACATTGAATACGCCTATTTCGCGACGCCGCCCGACGCGAAAAAAGGCCTGCTAATCTGCCGTGTCTCCGACGCCAAAAAAGCGTTGAAAGTGCTGAACAGCTAGCGAAACACAACGATCAAGTTGTTCTCGTGCGCTTCATGATCATAGCCACGACTAACAGCACGATTCCGCAGGCCAATAAAATGTAACTGGTGGTACTCATGGGAGATACAGTTCGCCAAGTGCGTCGTATGTTCTAGGCCGTGTAGCCTCGGTTTTTTGACGCAGGGAAACTACGACCCTGGCAAATCGCCCAACCGAGCTGTTTTCTTTTCGTATGAAAGATCAGCCCGCTTACGCGCATCTCGACCGATAACAGGTAGATGCGCCCGGGAAGACGACGCGCGCTACCTATGTCATTGCGGATGGCGGGGCGATGTCGTAAGCTGCGCGCTCATTTTTCTCAGATATTACATATGAGTGTTCTTGTTGTTGGTTCGACAGCCTTGGATTCAATTCGCACGCCGAAAGCGCAAAACCCGCGTTTGCTCGGCGGTTCCGCCAGTCACGCCGCCGTCGCCGCGAGTTTCTTTGCGCCAGTGAAGTTGGTGGGAATTGTTGGTGAAGATTTCCCGAAGCGTTACGTCACGCTTTATAAGAAGCACAAGATTGATCTCGAAGGTCTTCAAGTTTCTCCCGGCAAAACGTTTCATTGGTCTGGCGAATACGAAGTGAACATGAACAATCGTCGCACGCTTGAGACTGAACTCGGCGTGTTCGAAACGTTCACGCCGCGGTTGCCGCAGAATTATCGGCAGAGCCAATTCGTGTTGCTCGCGAACATCGCACCGTCGCTCCAACACCATGTGTTGGACCAGATGAGCCGGCCGAAGTTGGTCGTCGCCGATACAATGGATCTTTGGCTCAACATTGCGTTGCCTGATTTGCTTAAATTGCTGCGGCGCGTAGATGGTTTTGTGTTGAATGAGTCGGAAGCGCAACAGCTCACGCAGGAACACAACCTGGTGAAAGCGGCGCGCAAGATTCATAAGCTCGGACCAAAATATGTGATCGTGAAGAAGGGCGAGCACGGTGCGATTTTGTCGGCAAACGGTGCGTT
>JAQGOW010000266.1 GCA_028293405.1 Verrucomicrobiales bacterium | reverse complement strand
TGATCAGCGTTATCCAACTCCAGTTCTTGCGGCGAAAGTTCACCTTCCAAATGCAAATCATTCTCTTCCAAATGACGAATGTTAAATTTGAGAGCCATACAATAAATTAAGCACGAAATCCGAAACTCTAAAATCCGAATCCGAAATAAAGGTCATTCGAAACTAATCTCAAAATTCAAATCCGCCCGTTCGGATTTCGGCCTTCGGATTTTTACGTCGTTTGCCCAAACTTCTTCTTCAACGCCACCTGCACATGCACAGGCACAAACGAACTAACATCCCCGCCGAGATGCGCAATCTCCTTAATGATCCGCGAACTTAAAAACGTATACGTCTCCCGCGGCATCATGAAAATCGTTTCCACCCGCTCGTTCAATTTACGATTCATCAGCGCGAGCTGAAATTCAAATTCAAAGTCCGAAACCGCGCGCAGCCCGCGAATAATGGCGCAAGCCCCTTGCTTCTCCGCGTAATTCACCAGCAACCCATCAAACCATTCCACCGCCACCGATTTATACGGCGTCACCGCCTCCTGCACCATCGCCATCCGTTCCTTCGGATCAAAGAGCGGCTGCTTACTTTCATTGCGGGCGATACCGACGATCACGCGATCAAAAAGCTTCGTCGCGCGCTCGATCAAGTCCAGGTGACCATTGGTGAGGGGGTCAAAACTGCCGGGATAAATGGCCGTTCTCATTACCAGTCAATTTAACGATGAATACCCAAATGCCCATAAAAAATATTGCGGAGTGCGGACGCTAGTCCGACGTTCGCGCCACGTCCGCAGCAACGTCGAGTACAACCAAAGCATCCCATGTTTCCTTAACACGGAATGATGCACCCCGTTTCCTCTCACCTGCACCGCCCGAGCCCTTAAACAGCCAACAACCTACCCCGAATAAATTGCCACAACCGCCTTCACCGCTGACCGTAGATAAACTCTCAACGTAATGGCTAAACCAGTCATATGGACCGTCGACGACGACCCGGACGTCCTCCGCGCCGTCGAGCGCGACCTGCGCCGGCATTACGGCGATCGCTACCGCGTTATCTCGGCCGACTCCGGTCAATCTGCGTTAGAGGCTACGAGGCAGTTGAAGCTTCGCAACGAACACGTCGCCTTGTTCCTCGTAGACCAACGCATGCCCCGGATGAGCGGCGTGGAATTCCTCGAAAAGTCGATGGACTTTTTTCCCGACGCCAAGCGCGCGCTACTCACCGCTTACGCTGACACCGACGCCGCCATTCGCGCCATTAACACTGCGCACATCGACCATTATTTGATGAAACCGTGGGACCCGCCCGAGGAACATCTCTACGGATTTGTCGATGACATGCTCGATGATTGGCAGGCTTCCTATCACCCGACATTTGAAGGCCTGCGCGTTGTGGGCAGTCAATGGTCCTCGCGCGCCAGCGAGATTCGAGATTTTCTCGGCCGAAATTTCGTTCCACACAAATGGCTCAACGCCGATGGCGATAATGAAGCGAAAAAATACATCGAGTTGGCCGGGGCAAATGCTTCGGCCCTTCCATTGGTCGCGTTTCCAGATGGGACCGTCCTATCAAATCCGCCCAATGCGGTGATCGCCGAAAAACTCGGCCTTCGCACCAAAGCAGAATTCCCATTCTACGACCTGATTGTCGTCGGTGCCGGCCCGGCGGGATTGGCCGCTGCCGTCTATGGCGCTGCCGATGGTCTGCGCACCTTGTTGATCGAACGCGAAGCCCCCGGTGGCCAAGCCGGGCGCAGTTCACGCATTGAAAACTATCTTGGATTCCCGGTTGGCCTGAGCGGCGGAGATTTGGCACGACGCGCCGTCGCACAAGCGCGACGTTTTGGTGTCGAAATTCTCGCGCCCCAGGAAGTCTGTGGGGTCCGCGTCGAAGGCCCGACTCGTGTCGTCCAACTGGCGGACAAAGCAGAAGTGGGTTGCCGTGCGCTCCTCATCGCCACCGGGATCGCATTCCGAAAACTCGATGTTCCTGGCATCGACCGGTTGAGCGGCGCGGGCGTTTACTACTACGCGCCTATGACTGAAGCGATTTCATACAAGGGCGGCGATGTTTACATTGTTGGCGGTGCCAATTCAGCAGGCCAGGCGGCGATCTACTTTTCCCGCTTTGCGCGTCGCGTCATCATGCTCGTGCGTGGTGATTCCCTGTCCAAAACGATGTCGCAATATCTCGAGAACCAAATCCGCGCGACAAAAAATATTGAGGTTTGGCTCAACTCAAGCGTCGTCGCCGTCGAAGGCGCCGATCATTGCGAAAGAATCAGCATCAAGAACAAGCAGACTGGTGCGACCGAATGCCTCTCCGCCAGTGCCTTGCTGATCTACGCGGGCGCTGTCCCCCGCACCGATTGGCTTGCTGGAACCGTCCAACGCGACGAACTGGGCTACATCATTTCCGGCCAACATTTCGCCGGAAAATCCCCAGCCGGTTGGACCGCCGACCGCGATCCCTTCTACCTTGAAACCAGCGTTCCTGGAATTTTTGTTGCCGGCGACGTGCGCCATCGTTCCGCCAAA
>JAQGOW010000261.1 GCA_028293405.1 Verrucomicrobiales bacterium | reverse complement strand
GATAGCTTCGGCGCTGGTATCACCAATGGTTTCAACAATCAGGGTTTGCTCATCGCGTCCAGTAACGCTTTTGGCCGGGTCCACGCTTCCACATTCGACGTGCTTGACCGGGTAACAAACAGCGTTGACGCCAACGGAGTCTCCGTCGCGACCACCTACGACAATCTCAATCGTATCCTCGGGCGCAGTTATCCCGACACCGGAGTCGAATCGTGGGGTTACACGTTGAACTTTGCTGGCGCATCAACTTACACCAATCAGGTAGGCAACGTTGTGACTTATGGTTACGACGCCATGTCTCGCCTCACGAATCAGGTCAACATCGGCATTCGCACGAATCAGTTCGTCTATAGCGGGGCAGGTGACCTGACCACACTCGTTGATGGTAACAGCCATTCCACTATTTGGGGTTACGATCTGTTCGGACGCAACACCAACAAAGTCGATGCCACGAGCGCCACTATTCTTGCGTTTAAATACGACGCCAATGACCGGATGACGAATCGCACAAGTGCCGCCAAGGGAACAACGACATATTCGTACGATAACGAGGGTAATCTCCGCACCATCAGCTATCCGACGAGCTCGTCGATCACTTTCTCCTATGATGCCATCAATCGGATGACCAACATGACCGATGGCGTTGGCACTTCGAAATTCACCTACACCGCCGCCGGCCAACTGCAAAGCGAAGACGGTCCGTGGTCCAGCGACACGGTCGCCTACAGCTACAACAACCGACTGCGCTCCAGCTTTACTCTGCAGCAGCCAATTGGTGCGTCGCTGTCTCAGACCTACGGATACGACGCTGCCCGCCGCCTCAAAACCATCGCGTCAACCGCAGGCACGTTCACCTACAGCTACGATCCCACTCGCAATCTTCAGATCCAAAAACTCGCGCTGCCGAACTCCTCCTATATCACCAATGCCTACGACTCTGTTTCTCGGCTCACCGATACCTGGCTCAAAAACAGCGGCGGCACCATCCTGAACTACCACGGTTACACCATCAACCAGGCCAACCAGCGCACCCGGCAGACCCGTTTCAACAACGATTACGTCGATTACACGTACGACAATGCCGGCCAGCTTAAGACCGCAAATGGCAAAGAAAGCGGCGGGACGCCTTTGCGTTACAATGAACAACTCGGCTATTCTTACGATCCAGCCGGCAACCTGCAATTCCGCACTAATAACACGCTAGTTCAAAACTTCGTCGTCAACTCGTTGAACGAACTTGGCAACGCTACCAGCAGCGGTGCAATCACCGTCGAAGGCACCACCACTTCCACTGCGTCCAGCGTCACCGTCAATGGAACGTCAGCTTCTCTCTATGCCGACGCCACGTTCGCTGCCACGAATATGTCATTGTCCAGCAGTTACACTGCGATTGCCCAGGACAGCCTCGGACGCAAAGACACCAACACCGTCACGCTGAACCTTTCCACGAACGTCAGCTTCCAATACGACGCCAATGGCAATCTCACCAACGATAGCCTGCGGATATTCCAATACGATGATGAGAACCAGTTGACTAGCGTCTGGGCGACTAACGCATGGAAGAGCGATTTCGCCTATGACGGCCTGCGCCGCCGGCGCGCCGAAACAAATTACCTTTGGAATTCAAGCTTGTCGCAATTCGTCAAATCCAGCGAACGCCGGTTCGTTTACGACGGCAATCTCGTAATTGAAGAACGTGACGCCAACAATCGTTCGCAAGTCTACTACACTCGCGGTCGTGACCTAAGTGGCACATTGGCGCACGCTGGGGGAATTGGAGGCATGCTCGCGAGAACACCCACAACCGATTACATGACTTCGAGCTCTGCCGCTCATGCCTTCTACTTCAGTGATGGAAACGGCAACATCACGACACTTACCAGCACAAATCAATTGGTGTTGGCGAAATATCTCTACGATTCGTTTGGCAATACGCTTTCCAAATCGGGGCCGCTTGCAGATTTGAACCTATACCGGTTCTCAAGCAAAGAACTCCATCTCAACAGCGGACTTATTTACTTTGCTCGCCGGTTTTATGATCCAAATCTTCAACGATGGTTGAATAACGACCCGATCGCGGAATGGGGCGGATTCAACTTATCCCGGTATGTCGAAAACGACCCCGTAAATAAGGCTGATCGATGGGGGCTTGAAATAACCTATTTCTACGGCAACCAAGTTTCCAGTCCTTTATATCCAACTGGGGGAATTCCATATCTTACCGGCGACACGGTACTCGAGAACCTTGCTGCCGGAGCTTATAACCTAGTACCGACGATCAACAACGGGATCGGAAAGGTATTTGAGCCAGTCAACTACTTTATTAACGCTACCGGGGATTACGTCGCCGACAGAGTTGGGGACCGTGAATTAGGCGAGGGAGTGAAGCGTGCTGGCACTTTATTGTTGTTTCTGGATGGGAAACCGCCATGCAATAAAGTCGAGTTTTACGCGTTGAAAGCGACGAAGCCGGGTTTCTATCCAGTTATGCGGAGGGGCTTTGCCGAGCCTCAGGCCGGAGTTTGGTTGGAGGCCGGAGATGCTTGGAAATATGGCACCACAAAAAATCCAGATACTCGGTACTCACAGGTTTTTCTGGATGAGTGGGATTTGCGATATCAGACAATTTCTTCTGGAACTTTACAGGAATCATTAAGCGCGGAAAAGCAAGCTTTAATTGGATATCGCGCGTCAAATGGGCAACTGCCGCCCGGCAACAAAATCGTTCGATAGTAAAGGAAGTATGTACGTTTCATTAACTGGCGATACGGCACTCGAATCAGGAGTTGGTGCAATCATTGATTTGTGGGCTGCGGCAATAACCCTCCACTTCGCGCCGATGAATTTCGGTGTTGGAACCGTCGGGGTTGTAATTGTGCTGATGTGTCAAGATCCTTGTCTTAAACTTAAGCCTCGCATTCGGTACCTGCGCGCCAAAAAGAAGATATACGCCGACATCATGCTCAACTTGCAGCAAATGCGCGAAGCCGACGACAAAATCCGACAAAAAATCATTGCAGAAGCGATT
>JAQGOW010000248.1 GCA_028293405.1 Verrucomicrobiales bacterium | reverse complement strand
ACGAAAAGCAGCGGCACGAGTCGCGCACAACGAAACCCGTCGGGAGACAAACGGGCGGAGTAAACCACGCATTCATCGCGAGGTTGTGCACGGGAAGTGACGTTGAAAAACGGACAGGCCCTTGGAGGGGGTCTGTGAGCAAAACTAACGAAACTGCAGTTACTAACGGAGAATCTATGCCAAAACCAATCAAAGTAGGCGTCGTGGGATGCGGATATTGGGGACCAAACCTCATTCGCAATTTTCGCGCACTACCGGATTGCAGTCTGAAAATGATGTGCGACCTGAGTAAGGATCGCCTGAAACATCTACGCACGCTTTACCCTGAAGTGAAGGGTGAAACTGATTTTAACCACATGATCAATGGCGCTGGTCTCGACGCCGTGGTCATCGCGACCGCTGTGAAGACGCATTACCCAATGGCGAAAGCAGCGTTGCTCGCCGGTAAGCACACGTTCATTGAAAAGCCGATGGCGTCGTCATCGGAGCAATGCGCCGAGTTGATCGAAATCGCCGAGAAAAAAGGCCTGACGTTGATGATCGGGCATACGTTCCTTTACTCGCCTGCGGTGAAGAAGATTAAGGAAATTGTTCGCAACGGCGACATCGGAGACATTCGTTATATTTCAGCGCGCCGTTTGAACCTCGGTTTGTTCCAGAAGGATATCAACGTGGCGTGGGACCTCGCTCCGCATGATTTGTCGATCATTCTCGAGATCATGGGTGAACCTCCGCTGAGCGTGAATTGTCGCGGCAGCGCGCACGTGACGCCTGGAATTGAAGACGTGACGTCGATGTGTTTGACGTTCTCGAACGATCGTTCGGCTTTGGTTCACAGCAGCTGGCTGGATCCGCGCAAGGTGCGCGAGATGACGATCGTCGGCAGCAAGCGCATGATTGCGTACGATGATATGGAGCCTTTGGAGAAAATCCGAATATTCGACGCGCGCGTGGAACGTCCACCGCATTACGACACTTTCGCAGAGTTCCATTATGCGTATCATTACGGCGACGTTTACGTTCCGTATATCAAGCAGGAAGAACCGCTGCGCGCAGAGTGCCAGCATTTCCTGGATTGCATCCGCGACGGCAAGCAGCCGACGACCCATGGTCGCCAAGGTATGGAATTGGTGAAAATTCTCGAAGCATCTTCTCTGTCGCTTGCAGAACGCGGCAGCCCAGTGCGCCTGGCTCACGGCGGCGCCTGGCATGTTCAACGTCCGGCTGGCATCGAAAAGGTCAAACCTGTTCTGCCTGCCAACGGCATCCGTCGCAACGGCGGTGCTCGTAAAAGCGTCGGACTCTTGTAAGTCATTCCCACATTTAGAGGGCCGGGTTACACGTGTATCCCGGTCCTCCGTATTTATTTCATGCAAGCTACTCAGCCAAATCAACAGATCGCAGCGAACGTTAAGCTTGGGAAAGACGTTCGGATTTTTGGGTTCACCAATCTTTATGGATGCGAAATCGGGGACGAATCCAAAGTTGGAACTTTCGTTGAAATTCAGAAGGGCGCGAAGATCGGCAAGCGGTGCAAAATTTCGAGCCACAGTTTTATTTGCGAAGGCGTGACGATTGAAGACGAAGTGTTCATCGGTCATAACGTGACGTTCACGAATGATCTTTTTCCGCGCGCGACGGCGGATGGGCAGTTGCAGACGGAAGCGGATTGGAAATGTATTCCGACGTTGGTGAAGAAGGGGGCGTCGATTGGTTCGAGTGCGACGATTTTGTGCGGCATCACGATTGGTGAAGGGGCGATGATTGGCGCTGGTAGCGTGGTGACGAAGGATGTGCCTGCAGGTGCGGTGGTGGCGGGAAATCCGGCGAGGGTGATGAAGGCGAAGCAGAAGTAGGCAGGTAGGCAGGTAGGCAGGTAGGCATGCAAGAATTTTGTTGAGCTCACTAGTTTTGAAGTAAATGAAAGTTCCATTTTTAGATTTGAAAGCGCATCACGCGCCGATTCGTGAAGAGTTGGATGCGGCGATTGCTGAAGTGGTGGATTGTGGCGCGTTTGCGGGCGGTCCGTATGTGGCGGCGTTTGAAAAAGATTTTGCCGCGTATTGCTCGACGCAATTTGCAGTTGGTGTCGGCAACGGCACGGATGCGTTGTGGTTTGCGTTGTTGGCAATGGGCGTGGGCGTCGGCGATGAAGTAATTACAGTGCCGAGCACGTTTATGGCGACGGCCGAGGCGATCAGCTTCACGGGTGCCAAGCCGGTCTTTGTCGATATTTCCGAAGACACTTACACGATGGATCCAGCGTTGCTCGAACGTGCGATCACTCCGCGCACGAAGGCGATTGTGCCAGTGCATTTGTTTGGCCAGGTCGCGGACATGGATCCAATTTTGGCGATTGCGAAGAAGTATAATATTCCGGTGCTCGAAGACGCCTGCCAGGCGCATGGCGCGGAATATAAAGGCAAGCGCGCGGGAAATTTGGGCGCGGCTGGTGCGTTTAGTTTTTATCCTGGAAAAAATCTTGGCGCGCTCGGCGAAGCGGGCGGCACGGTGACGAATGACCCGGCGTTAGCGAAGACAATGCAGGTGCTGCGCGATCACGGCCAGGAAGCGAAGTATCATCATTCGCACATCGGTTGGAACGGCCGTATGGATGGAATTCAAGGCGCGGTGTTGCGCGTGAAATTGAAGGGCTTGGACAAGGGCAACGCGGCTCGTCGTGAGCATGCGAAACAATATGGAGAACTGCTCGGCGGTTGTGCGGATATCGTGCTGCCGAAGGAAGCTTCGTACGGTAGACACGTTTATCACGTGTATGCGCTTCGGGTGAAGAATCGTGACAAAGTTTTGAAGGCTCTCACGGATTTGGGAATCAGCTGCGGGATTCATTATCCGGTGCCGGTGCATTTGACGAAGGCGTATGCGAGTCTGGGACTCGGACGCGGGTCGTTCCCGATTGCGGAAAAATGTGCGGACGAATTTTTGTCGTTGCCGATGTTTCCGGAACTGACGCGCGAGCAGATTGCGGTTGTGGCGCAGGTGTTGAAGGACGTTCTGCAGAAGGTTAAGTAACGTGTCGGAGCGCTGGTGTGCTCCGTCTGTCGATTCGTTGACGAAATTCGTAAGTTCTTCAAGTGCGCACTCCTGTAAGTATGACCGCTACTCTTTCTGTAAATCCCACGTTCAAGCTCGTCAATCCGCTGGAGGACCCGAATTGGGATGTGCGTCTGTTGTCGCATCCCGATTATTCGGTTTTCCACAGCTCGGCGTGGGCGCAGGTGATGTGGCAGACCTATGGCTATGAGCCGGTTTACCTCTGCGTGATTGAAGGCAATCGAATGCTGGCGTTGTTGCCGGTGATGGAAGCAGCAAGTTGGTTAAAGGGCCGTCGTGGCGTTTCACTTCCGTTCACGGACGTTTGTGAGTTCCTCGACAGTCGTGGACTGATTGAGAGCACGCTGTTACCGGAAGCAATCAAGCTCGGCCACAAGCGGGGTTGGAAGTACCTCGAGGTCCGCGGCAATCGGGAACATTTCGGTAATACGCCGACCTCGGGCCAGTATATTGCACACACATTGGACTTGTGCCCGGATCCGGACAAACAATTTGAGCGTTGCGAATCCGGAGTGCGGCGCGCCATCCGCAAAAGTGAACGTGAAGGAGTGCGCGTTGAAATCGTGCGCACGATGGAAGGCGTTGAACATTTTTATCGGTTGCACTGTTTGACGCGTCGTAAACACGGCTTGCCGCCTCAGTCGTTTACGTTCTTCCGCCATATTCACCAATACATCATCGACAAGTCGCTCGGCTTTGTTTCCCTCGCTCGATGGGAGGACAAGGTGGTTGCCGCTTCGGTTTTCCTGAATATCGGGACGCGCGCTTTGTATAAATACGGGGCCTCGGATCTTCAGTTTCAATCCCTTCGCGCAAATAATCTCGTGATGTGGGAAGCAATCAAGTGGCTGGGGCAACATGGATACAAGACGCTCCATTTCGGTCGCAGCGATGTGGGCCACGACGGGTTGCGTCGCTTCAAGTGCGGATGGGGTGCGACTGAGCAGCCGCTTGAGTATTTTCGGTACAGTTTTCAAACCAACAATTTCGCAGCAATGGACACGCCCCCGGAGCAGTTGAGTTTGGGTTTGGCAAACCGGGTCTTTCAAAAACTCCCCGTCGGGGTAGGGCGTCTAATCGGAAAATTGGCGTATCGCCACATGGCGTAAGTCAATCGCCTTTAGCAGGAGGAACAGCAGTATGCGACAACCAGAACAAGAAACGCACGCCAGTATCGGCTTGCCTGAAATTTACTACGTGTTGTTCAGGCACAAATGGAAGATTTTAACGTTTACTGCCATCGGCATTATTGGCGCCATCGTTGTATTCTTACTGCGTCCGCCGCTTTACGTTTCAGAAGCCAAGTTATTCATCCGCTATGTGCAAGACGCCAGGCTGCCCACCGGCATGGCTGGCAATGCTCAAATCACATCGCCCGATCGAAGTGGCGATAACATTATCAACTCGGAAGCAGAAGTGCTGACCAGTCTAGATCTTGCCTTACAGGTCGTTGACGCAGTCGGACCTGAAAAGATTCTCCCCAAGTCCGATACCACAAAGGATCGGTATGCTGCGGCGGGAATGGTTCGTAAAAACATCATGGTGGAGGTTCCAAAAAGGAGTGACGTTCTAAAGGTCACTTTCCAACATCCCAATCCAGAAGTCCCTCAGCAGGTTCTCGAAAAACTGGTGACGCTTTACTTGAAGAAACATTTCGAGATTCATCGCACTCCAGGAATGATTGACGACGCGTTGAACGCCCAAACCGATTCGGCTCGCACGAAATTGCTCACAACGGAATCCGACTTGAAAATGCTTAAGAAGAAAGCCGGGATTATCAACATCGAGGAGACTAAACGCGCCAATAGCGAAGCTAATTCGCACTTGCGCCAGGAGATTCTAAACTCCGAAGCCGAGCTCGCCGAACGCGAAGCTACGCTCACCAACATGGTTGCCAACGCACCGGCGACAAGCACAAACAGACCCGCGGCGGATTTGCCTGTGCCGCCGGAGATCGTCAGCGAATACGAAGCCGTCACTGCCGCAATCCAAACGTTCCGCCGCAAGGAACAGGAGTTGATCCTGCAGTTTGGTGACGAAAACACGCTGCTCAAAACCGTGCGTAGCCGCATCGCCGACAATGAAAAGTATCAGCGCAAACTTATGTCCGACTATCCGACATTGTCGAAGTTTCAATCTCCAGTCGCGAATGCGGTAGCGGCTTCGGCCCTCATCTCCGATCCAGATGTCGAAAAATACCGCATCATGGCGCTTCGCACAAAGATTCAAACGTTGAGGACGCAGTTGACGAACGTCACTGCAGAAGCCGCTGCAATCAACGAAATTGAGCCTACAATCAACGAATTGGAGCGTCGCAAACAATTGGAAGAAGGTCAGTTCAAGTATTTCTATTCCAGCCTGCAACAGGCGCGGTTCGATGTGGCAATTGGCGAAGGCAAATTGACGAATATCAACGTTACTGAAACCGCAACGCCGGCAGGTCGCGATACTGGCAAGACCTTGAAGATTGCCCTCGGCATTCTCGCAGGTTCGTGTGTGTTCGGTCTCATGCTCGCGTTCTTAATCGAATTTTATCTCGATCAAAGCGTTCGCCGTCCTTCGGACATCGAAAACAAATTGAAGCTCCCATTGTTCCTTTCGATTCCGCATACGTCCGAGCTGATGGCGCGCAATGGCCAACTGAAGTTGAAGTCCGGCGACACCAATAGTGGCGCAGTTGCCGAACTCAACGGTTCTGCCGCAGTTGCGCCGTGGGATGAAAATCACAGCCTGCGCGTGTTTTGCGAAGCGTTGCGTGATCGGGTGGTGACCTATTTCGAAGTCCGCAACTTGACTCACAAGCCGAAGCTTGTCGCCGTTACCGGCTGCGCGACCGGCGCGGGGGTGACGACGTTGGCTGCAGGGCTCGCTGCAGCTCTTTCAGAAACTGGCGATGGCAACGTGTTGTTGGTGGATATGAATGTGCACAACGGCGCCGCGCATCCATTCTTCAAAGGCAAGCCAAGCTGCCCATTGAACGACGCACTGGAAGGTGAGAATCGCGACGACGCAATGGTGAACGAAAATCTTTACGTCGTTTCGGGCAGCCGCAATGCGAACGGCGACAAACTCCCGAGTATTTTGCCGAAACGTTTCAGCCAGTTGATGCCCAAGCTCAAGGCCAGCGACTACGATTACATCATTTTCGATATGCCGCCGGTGAGCCAGACGAGCGTTACGCCACGCCTTGCGACCTACATGGATATGACGTTGCTCGTGCTCGAGTCTGAAAAAACCAATCGCGAAGTGGTCAAGCGTGCCACCGCGCTGCTCGGGGAATCAAAGGCGAACGTTATCGCGATCTTGAACAAGACCCACAACTACGTTCCTCGCAAGTTGCATCAGGAATTTCTGAACAACGCTTAGTTAGTTCAGGTTGTTGAAACCGCAGCTTCAAGGGAAGGGTTCATGACGTTACAAAAAAAACTGTATTATCAGGTAAAACCTTTTTTGCCGTGGCGCCTTCGGATGGCCGCGCGAGGGGTGCTGGCACGCAGGACGCTGAAGGCTTCCCGAGACATTTGGCCTATCAATCCGATTGCTGCCCGTAAGCCCGAAGGTTGGGCAGGCTGGCCTGATCGCAAGCAATTTGCCGTAGTCCTCTCGCACGACGTGGAAGGACCAAAAGGTCTGGATCGTTGCCGGCAATTCATGGCTTTGGAAGAGGCTCGTGGTTTCCGGTCTTCTTACAACCTGATTCCTGAAGGAACGTATTCGGTTCCCAAAGCGCTCCGCGACGAAATGGTGTCGCGTGGGTTCGAAGTGGGCGTGCACGACCTGAAGCACGATGGAAAGCTTTACAACTCGCGGTCTGAGTTCCAGGCCAGTGCCAAGCGGATCAACAACTATCTGAAAGACTGGAACGCGGTCGGTTTTCGTGCGGGGTTCATGTACCATAATCTGGAGTGGCTGCACGACTTGGAGTGTCTTTACGACGCCTCGACGTTCGACACCGACCCATTCGAACCGCAACCGGACGGGGTTGGAACGATCTTTCCGTTTTGGGTAAGCGCGCCAGGGCGTAAGGGTTATGTCGAGATGCCTTACACGTTGTGCCAGGACCACACGATGTTCATTTTGTTGCGTGAGAAAACGATCGACATCTGGAAACGCAAGGTTGATTGGATCGCGCAAAATGGCGGAATGGTTTTCCTCGACAGCCATCCTGATTACATGAACTTCGGTTCGGAACGTCCAAACGCCACGGGGTATCCGTGCTCGTTTTACTCGGAGTTGCTGGAGTACATCTCGACGACGTATCAAGGGCAGTATTGGCACGCATTGCCACGGCAAGTGGCCGAGCATTGTGCGCAATTCAAACCGCAGTTGCCGGTGGCGCGAAAGCAGCGACGAATCTGTGTCGTTTCGTTTTCGGCTTACGAGAGCGACAATCGGGTGATTCGTTGTGCTGAGGCGTTGGGAAGCCGTGGAGACACAGTGGACGTCCTTGCCGTTAAGGCCTCCGCTTCAGATCCGGATTCCGAACGTATTGGTCATGTCAATGTCACGCGGCTGCAGGCGCGTGAGCGTAAGGATACTCGCACTAAAATCGGTCACGCATTGCCGCTGATCCGTTTTTGGTTTTCGTCGTCATTCTGGCTCGCGAGAAAGCACCTTATGCAACGATACGACCTGGTACATATCCACAATCTTCCCGATTTTTTGGTGTTCGCCGCCTGGGTGCCCAAGCTGACCGGTGCAAAGATCATTTTGGACATCCACGATATCGTCCCGGAATTTTATGTGAGCAAGTTTAAGGCAGATCCGGAAAGTTTCGGGGTGAAATTGCTTAAGCGCATCGAACGCGCCGCCGCGCGGTTCGCCGACCACGTTATTATTTCCAACCATCTCTGGCTGGATAAATTTGTCGCGCGATCGGCCTCGCCCGAAAAATGTTCGGTGCTGATCAATCACGTGGATTCGGATGTGTTTTTTCCGCGCAAGCGAACGCGAACCGACGGTAAATTTATCATTATGTTCCCGGGCGGTTTGCAGTGGCACCAGGGTTTGGACATAGCCATTCGCGCCTTTGCCAGGATTGCGGACAAGTTTCCGTACGCGGAGTTTCATATCTACGGCGATGGGAGCATGCGTGAAGATTTGATCGCCCTTGTCGAAACTTTGAAGCTCAACCACCGGGTCCTGATCCGCAAACCGGTGACGGATTCCGAGATTGCCAAACTGATGGCCGATGCCGACCTGGGCGTTGTGCCCAAAAGGGCTGATACGTTCGGCAACGAAGCTTACAGCACCAAGATCATGGAGTTTATGTCAGTTGGGGTGCCGGTCATTATTTCGCGAACAAAGATCGACACGTTTTATTTTAATGACAGCGTCGTGCGCTTCTTCGAATCGGGCAACGAGGAGGAACTGGCGCAGGCGATGACGGAAGCGATCTGCAAAAAGGAAATGAGGCAGAAACTCGTCACGAATGCGTTTGGCTATGTGGCGCGACACAATTGGCAAACAAAGAAGAGTGAGTTTCGGCAGTTGGTGGATAGTTTAACCAGCGGCAACGGGCACTGACCTGCTCACTTCGTTCTGCACTACGTAACATCTGCCATGCGTTTGGATCGTGCACTCAGCATTTATGTGTTTCACCCAGCCCGGCGTGCTGTGCCTTCGGGTTCTTCGCGTGCATTGCCGATCCTGATGTATCACGGCATCACGGACGAACGTGAACGCGGTTCGGCCTATTACAAAGTAAACACCGCACCCGCTGTGTTCGAGCGGCAGATGCGGTTCTTAAAAGAAAACGGTTACGAAA
>JAQGOW010000213.1 GCA_028293405.1 Verrucomicrobiales bacterium | reverse complement strand
GTCGTTCTTTCGGCGGTCATAAAGACTACCTGGACACTTTCGATAGTATTTCCGAAGCGCTCGACAACCTGCTTTGCGAACCAAACCGCTACTACCAGGTGGTGGATAGCGAGACGATGAAAGTGGTCAAAGAAGGGCTGACGGTTTTTAAGAATTTCGTTCCAGAACCGAGCGATTGCGAAGGCGATTAATCGCTGTCGATCGTTCTATCAGCCAATGCGGTGGCAGGGCGAGCTGATTTGCCAAAGGGAATTTCCGGCACGAGCAACAATGTGCCTCCGACAATCAACCCAGCGGAAATCCAACCGAGTGTCATCATCGAGACGTTCGCGGCGATCAATTGAAACGACAACACTGGTGCAATCACTCCGCGGCAACCTGTGAAAAACGTGTGCGCAGCCATGTATTCCGCGACCCGCGGTGGTGGCGCGAATTTGGTCACCCACAAACTCCAGGCGATGTCGCCGCCGGCGTTGGAGATGCCGTAAATGAGTGCGCCAATGAGCAAGCCGGTGAAGGTGTTGCTCATGAAAAATGTCACGATGCTGAGCATGAAACCGATGTTCAGCACCACGCGCAGGACGAAAAAATTTGCTCGATCAAAGAGCCATCCCCAGAACGGACTGAGCACCAGTCGCACGGCGTTTGGAATTACGCCGGTCAATAACGCGATCGTGAGCACGTCCCATGTTTGGCCGTATTTCGGATTAGCCACATACTCGATGCGCAACGGTTGCATCATCAGCGTGCCTGTTCCCATCAGCATCCAGTTCATCAACGTGAGCCGGAAGAGGCGGTCGGATTTTGCGAAGCGCAATGCGCGGAGCGGATGGGTGCTGCCGGAGTTTGCTAGCGGCGATGAGGGAATTCGTTTCAGACAAATGGCGGCGGTGGCCATGGCGATGCCGAAGATGAAAAGAATGTAGCGCGAGTAGCCGATGTGTTCTTTGAGGACGAGTCCGCCGATTTCTGTAAACGCGACGGTCGCTCCGATGCGAATCATCAATGTTCGCGAAAACCGGCGACCACGTTCTTTTGCGCCGTAGTTCTCTTGATAGATTTGCGTCATGAGCGGAATGATCGCTGACGCAGTTGCCATCGCGATGACGCCGCACAGGACAAAGACCGGGATGATCGGAATTGCTGCGCTGATGAGGAAACTTATGGCCCCGATTGCGCAGAGGCGGGCTGCGGCGATCGAGGTTGGCCAGCCGCGCGCTTCAACAAAGGAAACGATGAGTGGTGCGAGGAGGTATCCGACGCTGCCACCAGTTGCAATCAAACCTTTGGCGGTATCGTTCGCATGAAACCACCGCACGGCCATAAGCAGCAAAAAAGTGCCGCTGGCGCTTTCGACTATGCCGGCGCTGATGGCGCGCCAGTTGTCAAAGCGGTATGTGAGTTGCGCTCGGTCCTGCACGGGCAAAGTAAATCACAATTGCCGCGGCATTGAAGGAATATGTGGCGCGGAGATTAACCACCAAGTCACCAAGACACCAAGAAAGGCAAATTACATTGTCTCGGTGACTTCGATTCCTAGAACTTCGAGGCCTTGCTTCAGGACTTTGGCGGTGACTTCGCACAAGGCGAGACGAGCGGTGCGTTGGGCGCCTTCGGATTTGAGCACGGGGCAGTTTTCGTAGAAACGCGCGAAGTGGCCGGAGAGCTCGTATAAGTATGTGCAGAGGAAATTTGGGCGGTAATCTTCGGCTACGGCTTCCAGGACCAGGCCGAAATTTAAGAGGTGTTTCGCGAGGGCGAGTTCCTCGAGCGCATCGAGCGAGATATCACCGCCGGTGCTGCCGACATCTTGTAATTCGCCTTTGCGGAAAATGCTGCGCACACGGGTGTAGGCATATTGCAAATACGGCGCGGTGTTGCCTTGCAGCGAAAGCATTTTGTCCCAACTGAACACGTAGTCGCTCTGGCGATTCTGTGAAAGATCGAAATATTTGATCGAACCCAATCCCACAACTCGTGCAATCTCGAGCCGGGTCTGTTCAGTCAGTTCTTTGTTCTTCTCGCTGACAATTTTAAGCGCTCGCTCTTCGGCCTCGTCGAGCAGACCTTCGAGTTTCACGGTTTCACCGGACCGGGTTTTAAACGGTTTGTTATCTTCACCAAGAATTGAACCAAACCAAACGTGCGCCAGCTTCACATCGATTTCCGGATGCCAATTGCGGAACGCCCTAAAAATCTGTCGGAAGTGCAGCTGCTGGCGGCCGTCGGTCACGTAAATGATTTCGTCCGGCTTTGCACCCCAAGTCCCTCCCTCCATGCGGAATTGCAGAGTAGCGAGGTCGGTGGTGGCGTAGTTGAAACCACCGTCATCTTTCTGGATGATCGCGGGATTAGCCAACCATTCGCCGTCTCGTTGCACGAGGAATGGATCTTCTTTGGGCGGAAGTTTTCCGTCGGAAAGTATAGCGATGGCGCCATCACTTTCTTTGGCCAGACCAGCGCTGCGCAGGTCTTCGACGACGCCTTTGAGCATCGGGTTGTAGAAACTCTCGCCGTAGGTGCAATCGAATTTGATGCCGAGACGCTTGTAGACGCGTTCGAATTGTGTTTCGGAGAGCGCAATCATTTCGCGCCAGATCCCGAGGTTCGTTTCGTCGCCGCTCTGGAGATTGACGAGTTCCTGACGGGCTTCGTCCAACACGGCCGGATCTTGTTCGCAGGCGGCGTTGACTAGCTTATATAGGCGCTCCATTTCGCCGATCGGATCTTTTTCAAGCGCGGCTTTGTCGAGGTGCTTTTTCCAACCGACGAGGAGTTTGCCGAATTGCGTGCCCCAATCGCCAATATGGTTGTCGGTGACGACGCGATGGCCGAGCAGGCGCAAGATACGCGCGAGGGAATCGCCGAGGATGGTCGAGCGAATGTGGCCGACGTGCATCGGCTTGGCGATATTGGGCGAACTGAAATCTACGACAACGGTGCGTGGCTTGGTGGTCTTTTGGAAAAACAGGTGTTCACCGCGAGCAGCGCCGCTGAGGGCTTGGCCGATGGCGGAGAGTTTGAGGGTGAAATTCAAAAAGCCGGCGCCGGCGATTTCGACTTTGTCGCACCATTCGGAGACGTCGAGTTTGGCTTTGACGTCGGTAGCGAGTTGGCGCGGGTTCATCTTGCGCTCTTTGGCGAGCGACATGAGGGCGTTGCTTTGGTAATCGCCGAATTTCGTATCGGTGGCAGGGCGAACAAGGACGCGGGAGATGTCGGCGTCCGGAAGGATCGAACGGACGGCGTCCTGTAAACGTTGCTCTAGGAAAATGTGTAACACTCTAGGGGAGTTTAAGGTTTAAGGTTCAAAGTTCAACGTTGTTGAAAACCGTTGAAACGGTTTTGGTGAACTTCCTCGCGACGTTTCCCGTTTAATGAGCGAGGGCAAGCTGCAAAGCGCGGACAAGGCAGTCCGCGCTCCATTATTTCGGCGTTGAAAACTTTTTGATCACTTCGAACATGGCAGCGGCGTCGGGCGCTTGTTCGAGTTCCTGGCGAAAATCTTTCATGTGCAGCAATTTTGCGATGCTGGCCAAGGTGTGCAGATGTTTTTGGAACTGGCCTTGTGGCACGAGGAACAACATGACCAGATTCACGGGTTGATTGTCCAAGGCGTCGAAATTCACGCCGGTCTTGGAACGGCCGAGGGCGCCGACGACTTCGGTGATTAGATCGGTGGAGGCGTGAGGGATTCCTATGCCGAAACCGATGCCGGTGCTCATCGAGGTCTCGCGCTTCTTAACGACAGCGGCGATGGCCTCGCGATTTTCGGGACGGATTTTTTTGGTGGCGACCAGATTTTCGATCAGTTCATCGATCGCATCCCAACGGTTGGCAGCCTTCAGTTGGGGGAGCAGGTTTTCGGGGCCTAAAATATCACCAAGATTCATACGAACGCTTGAGCATTTCGCCTGAACCGCCTCGGCAATTCAAGAGGAATGTTCCTGACTCAGGTCACGGCCGAATACTGTAGCGCCGATTTTGAGACGCGCCATTGGGCTTTTTGAGCGCCTTTTTGTGAAAAATAAAAATATAAGATGCGCTCTCGTGAGAAAAAAACTATTCTGCAGTGTTGCGTAAGCACCGCAATTCGTTAAAAAATAGCGAAATTTTTATATTCGACCACAGCGGGTCGGTGACTGTCAGAGATGAGTTCGCGAAAAAACCACAACATTTTATCAGGGCCACCTCCTAAACAAGGGCTTTACGATCCGCAATTTGAGCACGACGCATGCGGCGTAGGTTTCGTCGTTAACGTTGCCGGACAAAAATCTCACAAGATTATTTCCGACGCGCTGACGATCCTGATCAACCTGGATCATCGCGGCGCTTGCGGTTGCGAAGTGAACACGGGTGACGGCGCTGGCATCCTCATGCAGATGCCGCACAAGTTTTTGGAAGCGGCGTGTGCTGAAGCAAAAATTAAGTTGCCGGCGTTCGGTCAATACGGAGCTGGGTTGGTTTTTTTGCCGCGCAATCCGACGGCTCGTAAGCAGTGCGAGAAGAAGTTTGAGGAGATTGTCGCCGAAGAAGGGCAAACATTTTTGGGTTGGCGCACGGTGCCTTGTGACAATTCGTCCTTGGGCAATACGGCGCAGGCTTCAGAGCCTTTCATTCGGCAAGCGTTTATTGGTCGTTCCGCGAATTTGACCGATGACATGGCGTTTGAGCGCAAGCTTTACGTCATTCGCAAACGCGCTGAACGGGCGTTGCGTTACGGCGAAGTCAAAGGCGCGCACGTGTTTTATGTCTGCTCGCTGTCGTGCAAGACGATGGTTTATAAGGGCATGTTGCTGACGAAGCAGATGGACGCGTATTTCCCGGACTTGAAAAATCCGGCGATGGAAAGCGCGCTGGCGTTGGTCCACTCGCGTTTCAGCACGAATACTTTTCCGAGTTGGGATCGCGCGCATCCGTATCGTTACATCGCGCACAACGGCGAAATCAACACGCTCCGCGGAAACATCAACTGGATGCATGCGCGTCAGGCGATGTTTCAATCGAATCTGTTCGGTGAGGATTTGAAGAAACTTTTACCCATCATTAATACTGATGGGTCGGACTCGGGCATGTTCGATAACTGCCTGGAGTTGCTCGTGCTTTCGGGACGCTCATTGCCACACGCGATGATGATGATGATTCCGGAGCCGTGGTCGAACCACGAGACCATGAGCGACGAAAAGAAGGCGTTCTATGAATATCATAGCTGTCTGATGGAGCCTTGGGATGGCCCGGCGGCGGTGGCGTTTACGGACGGAAAGTTGATTGGCGCTTGCCTGGATCGTAACGGTTTGCGGCCGTCGCGTTATTATGTGACGAAGGACGGCTTTGTCATTATGGCATCGGAAGTCGGTGTGCTCGACATCGCGCCCGAAAATATTTTGCAGAAGGGCCGGTTGCAACCCGGTCGCATGTTCCTCGTCGACACGGAGCAAGGTCGCATCGTGGCCGACGAAGAAATCAAAAACCAGATCGCGACGGCACATCCGTACCGCCAATGGCTCGATAAATATATGCTCGAGCTGGCGAAGGTTCCGGAAGCGGAACATCTCGCCGAGCCTTCGCACGAAACGGTGCTGCAACGGCAGCAGGCGTTTGGTTATACGTTCGAAGATTTGCGCATCATCATGGCCCCGATGGCCCGTGATGGTGTTGAAGCGATTGGTTCGATGGGCACGGACACGCCGCTGGCGGTTTTGTCTGATAAGCCGCAACTTCTCTACAATTACTTTAAGCAACTGTTCGCGCAGGTCACGAACCCGCC
>JAQGOW010000178.1 GCA_028293405.1 Verrucomicrobiales bacterium | reverse complement strand
CGTCCGTTGATCAAAGGCGGCAAACAAGGCTCGCCCTCCGACATTTCGCGCGCACATCAGATTTGCAACACCGAACCCGGTTGGTGGGATGTCGCTGGAGGCAAACTCACGACTTACCGCGTGATCGCCGAGGAGACGATTGATGCCATTGCAAAAGACCGTGGGCTGAAACTGCCACGTTGTCGCACGGCGATCGAGCCGTTGATCGATGCCGCCTCCAACAAATACAGCGGCATCTTACCGCCGCCTTTTAGCCGTGAAGCCGTCGAACATTTTTGTCGCGAAGAATGGGCGTTAAATTTGGAAGACGTGATGCTCCGTCGCAGCAGTTGGCACTATTACTATTCTGACGCCGAAGCGAAAGCGCGACAGGTAGCAGAGTGGATGACTGAAATTTTTCAGTGGACGCCGGAGCAGAAAAAAGCGCAAATAGCCCGATACTCCACATGTTCTCAGCCATAGCCAATTGGTTCAAACCGCCGCCTCACATCGCACGTCGTGATGGTCACGACGCGAAAAGGTTATACCCACGGTTCCGCCTTCAAGCCTTTCACTGCGCCTTCATCGCTTATGCGACCTTTTATCTGGTGCGTAATAATCTGTCGCCGGTCGAAAAGGAAATCCGCGGCATCCTGCATTACGACAAGGACATGATGGGCATGATCATCGCGGGCACGTCGCTCGCGTATGGCGTCGGGAAATTCGTAATGGGCGCAATTTCGGATCGATGTGACCCACGTAAATACATCTTCACCGCACTAATCCTCACCGCAGGGCTCAACTTCGCATTCGGCTCCGCACGCAGCTTCCACGTTCATCTGGTTCTCTGGACGCTGAATGGGCTGGTGCAAGGAATGGGTTATGCGCCATGTGCTCGTTTGATGGCGAATTGGTTTAGCGTCAGCGAACGCGGATTGTGGTTTGGGCTTTGGAATATGTCGCACAACGTCGGTGGCGCATTAGCCGGAGTCGTTGCCGCATACAGCGCCGGATGGTGGGGCTGGTCGTCTGCCTTTTATGTGCCTGGTGTGATTGCCGTAATCGCCGCGTTCTATCTTTTTTCAATGGTCCGCGACACCCCGCAATCCGTCGGCTTGCCGTCGATTGAAGAATTCAAAGACGATTATCCGCCCGACGAAAAAGAACCAGAACCTGATGAACGCGTACTGACGATCCGCGAGATCGTGATGAAGTATATTTTGCCGAACAAAATGTTGTGGCTGGCGGCGATCGCAAATTTTTTCGTGTATATCGCGCGTTACGCAATGGTTGATTGGGGCCCGACGTATCTGAAAGAAACAAAAGGCGCCTCACTCCACCTTGGCGGTTGGAGCACCGTCGTGATCGAACTTGCTGGCGCATCGGGGATGTTGTTGATGGGATGGTTTTCCGACAAGGTTGGGGGCCGTCGCGGTTTGGTGAGCACCATCATGATGGCGCCAGTGATCCTTGCTTATATCGGGATTGTTCTGACGCCACCGGGCATGCAGTGGTTAGACATGACTTGGTTTGCGATAATTGGTTTCTGCGTCTATACACCGGTGATGGCACTGGGCGTGATGTCACTCGACCTCACATCAAAGAAGGCGGTAGGTGCAGCGGCGGGATTCGTCGGAATGTTCGGCTACTTCGGGCGGTTCGTCGAAGGCTATGCGCTCGCATTTCTTTCGCAACACTACAGTTGGAACGCTGGGCTTGCTGCTGTGGTCGGCACCAGCGTGATCGCTACCGTGCTGCTCGCCTTTACCTGGAACGTTCGTCCGAGAGGCTAACGCCGCACAGTCTAAAGTTTGAGCTTTTCAGCCGCCTGCGAAACGTCCTTATCGCCGCGACCGGAGAGATTCACAATTACCAAACTGTCTCTCGACATTTTTGGCGCACGGTCGATCGCGGCGGCAACGGCGTGGGAAGATTCCAGCGCGGGAATAATACCTTCGAGCCGGGCGAGTTTGATGAAAGCTTTCAGCGCCTGCTCGTCTGTGGCGTAACTGTATTCGACACGTTTCTGATCCCGCAACCACGCGTGTTCGGGGCCAACTGCGGCGTAATCGAGTCCAGCCGACACGCTATGCGTCGATTGAATCTGTCCGTTCTCATCCTGCAAAATGTAAGAGCGCGTCCCTTGCAACACACCGAGTGAACCACCTTGGAATCGCGCCGCGTGCCGTTCGGGAATGATCCCTTCACCACCGGCTTCGACCCCGAGCATCTTCACTGTTTCATCCTGCAAAAATGGATAAAACAAACCGATCGCGTTCGACCCACCGCCGACGCATGCAATCAACAGGTCGGGCAATCGTTCTTCCTGCTCCAAAATCTGTCGACGCGCTTCGTCGCCAATGATGCGTTGAAAATTGCGCACCATCACAGGGTAGGGGTGAGCGCCGTAAGCAGTGCCCAAAATGTAATGCGTGCTACGAACGTTCGTAACCCAATCACGCATCGCTTCATTCACCGCTTCTTTCAAAGTCTTTTGTCCGGCAGTGACGGGCACGACTTCAGCGCCCAACATCTTCATGCGATAGACGTTCAGCGATTGCCGCGCGCAATCCACTTCGCCCATATAAATAACGCACTTCAACCCAAACATAGCCGACACCGTTGCCGTCGCGACGCCGTGCTGGCCCGCGCCAGTTTCAGCGATGATCCGCGTCTTGCCCATGCGTTTGGCCAAAAGAATTTGGCCCATCGCGTTATTGATTTTATGCGCGCCGGTGTGAAGAAGGTCTTCGCGCTTGAGATAAATTTTTGCACCGCCCAATTCGCGCGTCAGGCGCTCTGCATGATAGAGCGGGGTAGGACGACCGCAGAATTGCCGCAGGTAATAGTTCAGTTCCTTCTGAAATTCGGGGTCGTGCTGCGCGCGAAAATACTCCTCCTCGAGCTGCTGCAGCGGATACATCAACGTCTCGGGCACATAACGTCCGCCAAAAGGTCCAAAATGCCCTTGTGCGTCGGGAACAGATGCGGTTTCGGCTGCAATACTCATCGCCTGTGAAATTAAATCCGAATCAACGAATGCAAAAGTCAAATCATCGCGTGTCAATTAAGGAAAAAGAACGCGATAGAATTTCAAAGACCCCGTGGTGTCGTTGAATTGGTATTGCCCTGGAGAGACCTCAGTCGCGGTGCCTATGGAATTGAAAATATTCGTGATATTCGATGTCCCGAGTATTTCAAACGTATGGCCGGCGCTGTTACTGAAAGTTAATTGGACAGTTCCGTTCGACGGCGAGGTAATATTCAACTGCGGTGCGGACACGGGTTGAGCGGTCAGCGTCAGTCGGAGAACCTGTCGTCCGTCGCCGCCGGTTACGATGCTTGTCGAATAGGTCGAACCATCCGACGTCTGCACTGTTCCAGTGCCGTTGATTGTCGGCGCAGTGAGAATATCAAACGTTGTGCCGAGAGCGGGAACGTAACCGTTGGCGAGGGTAATCGAGATGGCGCCGGCAAGCGTTGCCGTGCCGCCCGCGCCGATGTCAATCGAGCTATAACTCGACGGTCCCGAAATCGTTATGCCGATAACCCCACCCGTTCCTTCCGAATACGAACTGTTGGCCAGGAAGCTGAGTTTCGTGATCAGGTTGACTGGCAGGCTTGCAATATTTGTAGCGGCGCTACTGGTGAAATCGATAGCTGCTGGAATCAACAAACCCGCTCTGTGCGCAAGCGATATCGAGCACGTCTGCATCATCAATGTGCCTCCCTGTTGTCCTGAGAAAAATCCACCGAAAGTGAACGTGTTCAGCGCCGTCGTGTTGACGTTCGAAACGGTATTCACCATCACGGTTCCAGAATATAACGTGAAACTATTGGTGGACTGTGGCCCGGTGCCGATTGCATTTCCAAACTGCAACTTCGCGCAGGCCAGCGTTCCTCCAGTCATTGTGTAACTTCCGAAGCCCGTTCCTGCCGCAATGTTTCGGCCGAGTTGCGTGACTCCTGTTGCGTTGCGTAGATAGATACTGCCACCGCTCTGGTTTACTGTGCCGGTGCCGCGGTTGCCGATCGCAAAAATCGGATTCGCCGCGTTACATTGAATCGATCCGCCGGAAATATTGTAGGTGCCATTCGCATTGTTCGTTCCGAACCCGAGGTTTAAATTACCACCGGTCACCACAACGGTTCCTCCTTGCAGCTCGAACACACCGACCCCGCCAGCAGTTGCAGAGTTGCCTCCGGCGCGCAAATCCGAAGCGAGCGTCAGACTGCCACCTGTCATGCGCACCGTGCCAGTTGTCGTATTCGTGTCGCCGATCTGCAACAACGATAGCGCCTGCGTCATCGTCGAATCGATAACGGCAGTTCCACCGTTGTTCACCCGCGCGTCATCGGCTGAAGTTGGCACACTGTTGCTGTTCCAATTCGAGGGAGTGGTAAATTGGCCTTCACCGGAATTGGTCCAATAAAAAACTGCCCCAAACAATTGTGAAGACGTGCAGAGCAGAACTGTTGCGCAGATGGTTTTGACGAGCTTCATGGGCG
>JAQGOW010000160.1 GCA_028293405.1 Verrucomicrobiales bacterium | reverse complement strand
TAACGCGTGCTATTTGTCACTTTCATCGTGCCCGTGAGGTAAGCCCAATCGCTGGTCAAGTGACCGATCGCGACGTTCGTCGGATCGTTTGAGATATCGTATTCGACGCAGAACACGCGCCCGTAAGTTTGCGCGGCGTTCATGGCGTTTGAGAGCACCTGGTTTTTGAACTTGGCCCAATTCGCGTCGATGAAGACGTCTTTGATGAACCGTTGGACGAACACGCCGTCGATGCCGTTGGTCTGCATCCAGGAGAAATGGCGGTTTACGGTTTGAGGCAAATAGGCAGAGTAAACTTTTGCCGGCTGACCGTTGCCGAGCGTCAGGCCGGTGGGGAACAACTCACCGGCGGTGAACTCGCTTAGGTCCGGCCAGATATCGTCGACGGCATCGGTGGTGGACGGTGCGGCTGAGGAATGGCTCCAATGAACGTAAGTGCCGACTGGATTGCCGTCACCCTGACAAGAATGCCAGCCCTGGTAGCCAAGGATGAATTTATTGCTGAGCGTGGAACTGTCGACGACCTGGGCAAACGCAGCCAACGTGCAAAAAGCAAGCACGCCGCAAACGACCGCAAAAGTCCCGATTCGGGCGAAGAACTGCATGAAAACTGGGCTGGGGACAGGGTCTCATCTTTGACAGAATCCTCAAGGCTATTATCAGTCTCCCCCGCTCCCGTCTCGATTTAATCCGGCTTAAGGCCTGCCAAATTCCCATTTTGGCGATACAGCAGAGCTAGAAAAGGCTCGTCAATGGTAAATCAGCAATCGTAAAGTGCGGCTTCAGATATATGAACACGCATCGCATGTCCCGACGTCACTTTGTCCAAACCACCGCACTCGCCGTTGCTGGCGCAGCCGTTTCCGCGCAGGCGAAACCGGGCGTCAATTGGCCGATCGGGGCGTTTAATCGGCCTTGGATGCAGGCGTTCGGCACCAAGACGCAGCCGATCACTGTGCCGCAAAAAGCGAACTGGGGCATCGACGCCGCACTCACCGGTGCGGAGCAGGCCGGTTATAAATATTTCGGCTATCTCACGACGATGCCGGATGACCCGTTCAACGGCTCGAATGCGACGCCGGAATATTTGGCAGCATTAAAGAAAAAGACTGCCGCACATCATCTGCACGCGAATATGTGCGCGCTGCGGCAGAAGGAAAGTTCGTCGCTCGAGGAGCAAATCAAAGATGTGCGCAAGCAAGTCGACAACGCGCACACGCTCGGGACGGAATGGATGCTGACCTTCGGCGTCGAAAAGCCAGACCATTACGCCACGTATTACAATTTGATGGCCGACATCGCCGATTATTGCGCGGACAAAAAAATCAAGTTGGTGATGAAGCCGCACGGCGGTGGAAGCGGTGCGTCTGAAGAAATTTTGCGCTGCATCAAAGCCGTCAATAAACCCAACTTCAAAGTTTGGTACGACGCCGGCAACATCATTTATTACACAGGCAAAGATCCGGTGGAGCAACTCAAGCCGATCGTGCAATACGTCACTGGTTTTTGCGCGAAGGATTGCGACGGACAAAAGGATGATGTGTTCGTGCAGTTCGGCCAGGGTAAAGTCGATTTTCCGGCGGTGTTCGGTGAAATGAAAAAGGCCGGATTCAATGGTCCGGTTATGGTGGAATGCGCAGCGGGCAAGACGTTCGAGGAAGTGACCGCCAACGCGAAGGCGAATCGGTTGTTTCTCGAAAAAGTTTTTGCGGCGCTCTAACGCGAAGCACTTTGCGTCACGCCGGCAGCTTCATCGAGCGCGCGCAGAACAATTGATCTGGTCAAGACCGGCGGCAGCACGATTGCGGGTTTGTTGATGTCCTTGGGGAACACTAGAACGAGCGGGACGCCCGGGCGGCCGTATCGCTGGAGTTCCTTGGCGATCACTGGGCTTTCGTCGGTGTAATCCGCGATGAAAATCTCTGCGCCGATTTCTTTAAGTTTCTTCTCGGTCGGCTCAACTTCGATGCTGGTGAGTTTGTTCAGCTGACAGTTGAGACAGCTATCGGCGGTGAAATCGACGAGGACAGGATGACCTTCACGACGCGCTTTTTCGACAGCCTCGGCACTCCAGGTTTTCCAATCGAGTTTCTCTTTCACAGCGCCGTTGTTTGTGCGCCATGCCAGTTTGCCTTCGAGGATGTAGGTGTATCCGACGACGAGCACGAGCAATGCGGCTATCATAGCGATGCCGCGACGTTTGTAGCTGCGTTGGACGAATTGGCCCCAGATCCACGCGGCAAACGCGAGCAAGACGAGGAATAGGCCGAACCAGAGCACGCCGGTTTTGCCCATGCGCGTCGCGGTCAGCCAGAAGAGCCACATGGCGGTGGCGAGCATCGGGAAGCCCATGGCGACTTTGAAATGTTCCATCCACGCGCCCGGCTTTGGCAGGAATCGGAGCAAGCGCGGGTCGATGCAAATGATAACGAACGGCAGAGCCAAGCCGAGTCCGACGACGAGGAAGACGAGAACGACAATGATCGGCGGCTGCGTGAAGGCGAAGGCGAGCGCGACGCCTAAGAATGGCGCAGTGCAAGGGGTGGCGAGAATTGTCGCGAGCACGCCGTTGAAGAACGCGCCGGCGGAACCTTGCTTTGCGGTGAGGTCGCCAGCGGCGTCGAGCGCGCGTCCGCTGAGCGTCACTTCAAAAAGACCAAACAGGTTCAGCGCCACGAGCGTGATCAGGACGGTGATGACGACGCGGAAGATTGGGTTGCGGAAGGCGGTGCCCCAATCGGCGACGCCGCCGGCTTTTTGGATGCTGATGGCGAGCAATGCGAGGACAAGGAACGACACCAGCACGCCCAGTCCGTAGATTAGCCCGAGTTTGCGAACGCGTTGCGGAGTTTCTTTGGCTTGGCTGACGAAGCTCAAAACTTTAAGCGCGATGACCGGCAGAACGCAGGGCATGATGTTGAGGATGAGACCGCCGACGAAGGCGAAGAAGAGCATTATGATGAGCGTGACCATCTTGCTTTGGCCAGAAGTCGGTGGTGCAGTCCCAATCGGCAGGCTAACTTCGGCGCCAGAATCGGGTTGCAGTGATGTAACGATGACACCAGTCACATTGGTCGGCCAATTGCCATCGGATTTACTGGCAACTTTGCGCAAATGCAGTTTATCAGGATGTGGGGCGTCGCGCCTGCCAAGTGCGGTGATTTCCGTTGGACCGCCAATATCAAAGCCGGATTGTTTGTAGGGAAAGAAGTCAGCGTCGTTGTTCGTGGTCTGCAATTCGATAATCAAAGGCCGGTCGTCACCGGTTGCAGCGGCGGATGCCCAGTAGGCGTTGGC
>JAQGOW010000135.1 GCA_028293405.1 Verrucomicrobiales bacterium | reverse complement strand
CGTGGACAATGGGGGAATTGAGATTGGTCATAAAATTTTGGGTGCCGCGATCGTCACGGCGCGATCATTTGCCGTGCGGCTCTTTGAAGCTGGTCAGCATGTTCTGCAAACCCTCCATTTCGGTGAGGGCAAGCAGGAACGCCAGTGTGGACTCCGCGCCCTGGTTCTGGCTCAAGCGATCGATGTGCAAGCCGTCGCGGCAACCACCGGTGGTCGAGTCATAGAGCGCGATGCCGAGATCGTTGCGGCCAAGAAACCATTCGAACGCGCGGCGTGCTTCCGCGATCCAGAACGCGTCGTTGGTCGCCTGATACGCTTCGATACAAGCCGACACCGTGGCTTGGGCTTCAATCGGTTGTTGATCGAATAGCGCCGGTTTTTTGCCGCGCGGATAAAATCCGTTCGAGCCGATCGGACGAAACGAGCCTGCCTCCGAGGTTTGAACTTTCACCAGCCAACGCAACGATTTCACGCCGAGCTCGAGCAGGGACGCATCGGCCATGGAACGCCCGCTGAGAATCAGCGCGTGCGGCAGCTTCGCGTTCGCGTAGGAAACGGTGTCTTCGAACCAATACCAGTCGTCCGTTGCGGCGTCGTTGTAACGTTGGACGAGCTTCGCCGTAAGTTGCTCGCGACATTGCGTCACGCGCCGGTCGCCGCTCAGACGTCGGAGGTATTCGTCGATCCCGATAAGCGTCAGCGCCCACGCGCGCGGGGATGAAAACTCGACGACGGCCGGCATGGCCTGCTCGAACAGTCGCGCGGCCAGCATTTGAAAACTGCTGTGGCCGGCCTGGGCGACGCACAATCCCAGCGCCCACAACGCGTGACCGTGACAATCTTCCGAGCCGAACTGCTCAACCCAACGGCGATCGAAGCTCATGAAATTACGAAACCGCTTTCGCTCGCGGTTGAATGCGTAGTTCAAAAAAGCCGCGTACGTGGAAGCGCTCTCACCCAGTCGCGGCGAGCCGTGGCCAAGCTTTTTCAACATCAATGCCAGCACGAGCGCGCGCGCGTTGTCGTCGGTGCAATAGCCTTCGGCAAAATTCGGGACAGTGAAACTGGCGTGTTGGAACATGCCGGTCGAATCGCTCAGACGAAACAGGTGGTCCAGCTTGAACTCCGGCAATTGGCCGGGCTGCTCGTCGAGCGTTTTGATCGGCGAAGATTTGGTGCCGACGAAACTATGGTCGCTGCGCGCCTGCTCGAAGGACTTCACGTAGAGTTGCGCGACGCGGCTCCAGATCATGTCGCGCCCGAGCTTGTAAGCGTTCTTGCGCATCGAATGCCGCGTCGTGTCGTCGCGCAATAATTCGACCACGGCAGTCGCGATCGCGTTCGCATCGCGGAAGGGCACGAGCTTGCCGCGTTCTTCCGTGAGCAACTCCGCCGCGTGCCAATACGGCGTGGAGACCACGGCGTTGCCGGCGCCGAACGCGTAGGCGAGCGTGCCGGAAGTGATTTGCGCCTCGGTCAAATACGGCGTGAGATAAATATCCGCCGCGCCGATGAAGCGCATCAATTCGTCCAGCTCCACGAACCGGTTGAAGAACACCACGTTCTTTTGCACGCCGAGATCTTTGGCCAGCCGCTCCAGGCTCAAGCGATACGCTTCCCCTTCGTTGCGCAAAAGACTCGGATGCGTTTGGCCGAGCACGATGTAAACGACGTTCGGAAATTCGCGGATGATCCCGGGCAACGCGCGCAACGCGAACTCGATTCCTTTGTTGGGCGAGAGCAAACCGAACGTGAGCAACACCTGCTTGCCCGCGACGGCGAATTCGTCTTTGAAAAAATTCGGGTCCGCGAACGGCATATCGGGAATGCCGTGCGGGATGACGTCGATCTTACTTTCCGGCGCCTGATAAACGTCGCGCAGAAATTCGTGACCGCGTTCGCTCATCACGACCAGGCGCGTGGTCAAACGGATCAACTCGCGCATCACGCGGCGCTGATCGGCATTGGGCTCGCGCAAGACCGTGTGCAGCGTGGTGACGATCGGCATCCGCAACTCGCGCAACAACGCCAGCACATGACTGCCGGCCGCGCCGCCAAAAATCCCGAACTCATGTTCGAGACAAACCACGTCCACGTCGCTGATGTTCAGGAAATCCGCCGCGCGCAAATACGAAGGCAGGTCCTGCTCGGCGATTTCAAAGCGCACTTCCTTGGGATAATCGTAACCCTCTTCGATGTCGTTGACCGGTACGACCGGACATTGGATCGACGGAAACTCAGCCGCGACGGCACAACGCAGGTCGGTCGTGAACGTGGCGATGCCACATTTGCGCGGGAGATAATCCCCGAGAAACGCGACCTTGCGGATGGCAGAAGTGAGCGGCATGAAAACGTTTACCTGTGGCACAGACGACCCGTCGATGCAGACACTCACACACTCGTGCACAGCGGGTGATTAACCAAACGAATTCGGATGGGGGTGGAATGCTGCGGGAAGGGAGAGTGCGTCACGCCGTTGAGAAACTTCACTGTTCGCAGCGGCGAGGTGGAGTGCGTGAAGTTCGATCACCACAAGGCGAATTTTTGCGTATACAGTGGCGGACGGGCGAAGTATCAACTGTGCCGAGGAATGAAGAAGCATCCGAACGTAATGCGTTTTTTGGTCGCCTTTGGAATTCAGGTTTTGGTGTTTATTCTCGATGGCCTTGTCGAGTCCGGTGTGTTCGGAAAGCCAAATGGCGATTGGGATAATGGTATCAGCGTGGTTGTGATGCTTGCCCCCATCGCTGCTTATTATTACTGGCTGTCATTGTTTCTTCCAAATAACTCTGGTGGATCGCTAGCTAGGTTCGCGCGCTGGGTTGGAATTGCACTTTGTTCTGCAGCTATCACTTGGGCTCTAGTGATCCCGACGTTAGAAATTAGTAGGTTGTTTGTTGGGCGCCGATAACACTAGAAAATGGGAAAGCAGCAGGGGACTTCCGCACTCCAAAAGCTTCGCGACTTCCGAGACGCGCGGGTAGGTCGCGACAGGGCCAGTGGACAAGAAATCCGAATGACGAATGTCCAATGACGAAAGAAGCACGAAGTCCGAAGCACCAACGTTAGGCATTCGGGCTTGGGGCATTCTTTCGTCATTCTGAATTGGTCATTCGTCATTCTCCGCCGTGACAATATTGGCCTCGCGGCCGCTTCTAACCACACACCTGAGTCGTCCAGATGTGCGCCAGAACGCGCTATGAATTCTTGTAACGACGAAATTAGAGGTGAGTAAATACGGCTACCTGCCGTCAGGCGGTTCGCGGCAGCAAACGTTAAAACAATTTGTTCTAATCTCAACGGGTTCCCGTCAACCTGACGGCTGCCTGCCGTCAGGCTGACGGGTAACTTGCCCTCCAACCCATTGACCATCAACATTCCTGACGACCTGACGGGTCTAACCCCCCGGTGGGGTGGGTGGCCCACTTACTATTGTCTCAAATCAGCTGCTTGGGACGGCTCTGACCGGTTCTGACCCGTCCCGCGGGACGGGTTAAAACGCTA
>JAQGOW010000087.1 GCA_028293405.1 Verrucomicrobiales bacterium | reverse complement strand
CGTCGTTCAAAAAACCCGCGAAATAGGAATTCTCAAAGCGCTCGGTGCCGGAAGTCGACAAGTGCTTTGGATTTTCTTGAGTCAAAGCGTTGTTGTTGGCGTGCTCGGCGTTGGCCTCGGCCTCGGTCTGGCACTTCTAGTCGTCCATTACCGCAACGAAATTCTGCATCTAATGCGTCACGTCACCAACATGCCGTTGCTGCCTGCGTCTATTTATCAGGTCTACGAATTACCGGCGTCGGTCGAACCGCTGGACGTTCTTGTGATTTGCGGCACCGCATTTCTAGCCTGCATTCTGGCCGGGCTGTTCCCCGCGTGGAAAGCCAGCCGGCTGCAACCTGTGGAGGCGTTGCGCTATGAATGACGAACCAATTCTCATCGCCCGAAACGTTCACAAGACGTACATCATGGGCGCACGAAAACTCGAAGTCCTGCGTGACGTGTCGCTGTCCGTTCGTCGCGGCGAATTTCTAGCCCTTCGTGGCGCGTCCGGCGCAGGCAAAAGCACTTTATTACACCTGCTTGGCGGCCTCGACTTGCCGAACGAGGGCGAAGTTATTTTCGACAATCAAAATCTCGGGCAACTGTCGCGCAACAAACTAACTCAACTCCGCAATCGCCGCGTCGGTTTTATTTTCCAGGCCTATCATCTGCTTCCAGAACTTAGCGCAATCGAAAACGTTATCATCCCCGCTCGCATGGCCCGCGTTGCTTTCGACGTCGTAGTCCCGCGCGCCCGCCGGTTACTCGAACGCGTCGGTCTCGGCCAACGCATGGAACATCGTCCCTACGAACTTTCCGGCGGCGAACAACAACGCGTTGCCATCGCTCGGGCGTTAATCAACGAACCCGACCTCGTCCTCGCAGACGAACCGACCGGCAACCTCGATTCGCACACCGGCGACGAAATCATCCAACTCCTTACCACCCTCCGCACCGAGCGCCAGACCACTTTGATCATGGCCACCCACGATGCTACTATCGCCGCTCGCGCCCCACGCGTTATCAACGTCGTCGACGGTCAACTCGCCTAGTCTTTGTGCGGCAACCGCATGAGGGAAAAACTTAGTTTTTAGTTTCAGCAAACGGTCCTCTTTGCTAAAATCCCCACGCTTAACAATATGGACTTTGCGGCCATCGCGCTCTTTCTCGTTCTCTACCACCTTCGGGTGCAGGAGTTCCTGAGCATTGCGCGTTCGCTCCGCCTCGTCGCATTCGCAATGGCCTTCGCCATGGTCGCCACTTTTCTGCGCGAACGCGGTTTCAAGCTGAAAGATCTTCTCAAAACCCCGCATGACTGGTTCATGCTCGCGTTCCTGATCTGGACGGTTGTGACAGGCCCGAACTGGACCTGGGGCCAGGTCTACCCGGTGTTTCTCTACTATATCATGACCGTGCAGGCGCTCTTCCGCCTCAACCGCCTACAGTGGTTCCTGACGATTTGGGCGGTGATGCTCATCGTTGTCGCGGGCATGGCTATCGCCAGCGAATACGGTTTCGATCCCACTAACGCCAACGACATCACACATGGCGCGATGAAGGGCCGACTCATCCTCAACACCTCGATTTTCAACAACCCGAACGCCCTCGGCCACAGTGTTGTGCCGGTCGTTGTCATGTTGTTTTACCTCTGCTTTTGGAAGCGTCCCGTGGCAATCAAAATCCTTCTGCTCCCGCTGCTGCTATTGCCCCTTTATTGCATTTACCTCACCCAATCAAAAGGCGCCTACCTCGCTGGGTTCGTCGCTATCGTCAGTTGCTTAGCGCTCGGTCGCCCCAAGGCTGTGCAATTGGGAATTCTTTTCTTCGCGATCTTCTTCGGGTTCGGCGCGCTTTACGCCCTGCCCCGCATGCAAGAATTGAATCGCGGCGAGCAAGGCATTCAAGGCCGCATTGCCGCGTTCGGTTGGGGGTTGAACGAAATGCGGACTGAAACGTCCGGTGTAGGATACGGAAACTGGGACCCGGCATTCATCCGCCAGAATCATTACCAAAAATCACCTCACAGTTCTTACGTCCACATCGGCGGTGAAGAAGGAGAACCTGGATTGTTTTTGTTCCTCGGCATTATTTATTGCTGTTTGCGAACGTTGTTCACCGCCAAAACAACCACTGTGGCCGAAGAACGAGTGCGGCGACTGCTCTTCGTCCTGGTCATCTGTTACATCGTTTCGTCTTGGATGGTCGGCCAAGCCTGGCGCGCAACGTTTTTCTTAATGGCGGCCGCAGTGGCTGCGTTCCACCGCCATCTGCTTGCCCAGGAAATGCCTGAAACCGAAGAAGCGAAAGAAGTCGCCGCGGAACAAAAACGCGAATCACGGCTCGCACCCGCCTTGCGCTTGAAGCCGTTGCAACCCGCTTTCGCCATGTCGACGGCATTGACCCCCATGAGCGCAATGACCGCGACGATGCCCCGCACATTCACTGCCTCCGGCATACGCGTCACGACCGTTGCCGCAAATGAAAAGGAAGAAGCTTCAGCCGAAAAGCCGCTCTGGAACCGCATCAATTGGGTCGACCTTGTGCTAGTCCTTGCTATGACCTACGGAACAATCCGTTTCTGGTCCTACATCATCATGCACTTCTAAGCGCATGAACTCGCCACTGTTCCTGAGCACAGTTTTCTGGGGCAGCTTCGCGGTTGTTTTTTATACGTTCCTCGGGTATCCGATTTTCATCGGGCTACTCGCGCGACGCAAAAACCGCAATGCTCCCGCGCCGAAAACGTTCACACCAACAGTGTCCGTCGTGCTGGTCGCGCACAATGAAGCGCAACGAATTTGCACGCGCATCAAAAACATTTTCGCCACCGACCATCCAGCCGAAAAGCTAGAGTTGATCGTCTATTCCGACGGCTCGAACGACGACACACCTGCCCTTATCCAATCCGTTTGTGATAAACGCGTGCACGCCATTTTGTCGAACCAACGTTCTGGAAAAGCTAAAGGCCTCAACGCCTCCGTCGCCGTCGCAAAAGGTGAAATCATCGTCTTCTGTGACGCGCGCCAAAAATTCAATCGCGCAACCATTCCTAACCTCGTTCGCAATTTTGCCGACCCAAAAACCGGAGCGGTCTCCGGAAATTACTCGATTGAAAAATCCGACTCCTCCGTCGGCGGCGGTGTCGATGTTTATTGGCGTTTGGAAAAATTCATTCGCAACGCCGAAGCAAAATGGGATTCATCGATCGGCTGCACCGGCGCAATCTACGCCATTCGACGCGAACTCTTCCGCCCACTTTCAGGCGATGTTCTGCTCGATGACGTTGTCATTCCGATGACGATTGCTGAACAAGGTTACAGAATTGGGTTCGACGAAGACGCCGTTTCGCTCGACCCGATGAACATCGAAGCGTCGCGCGAAAATCGCCGCAAAAAACGCACGCTTGCCGGCAATTTTCAAATGCTCTTTCGTTTTCCACACTGGCTCTTGCCTTGGAAAAACCGTCTCTGGTGGCAACTCATCTCGCACAAATACCTGCGCATTTTCGCGCCGTTTTTTCTCGCTGCTGTTTTCGTCTCCAACGCTCTGCTAACCACATATCCAGTCTACCGCGCGTTGTTTGTATGCCAGGTCGCCTTCTACACACTCGCGTGCATCGGGCTCGCCTTTCGATCGCTCAACCTGCGCGTCATCTCAATTCCAACCGGCTTTTTCTTCCTCAACCTGATGACCGTCGGCGGGTTTTGGAATTATCTGCGCGGCACTTATCGCGAGGGCAAATGGTAATGTCACTGAAACGCGCCATCAGCCCTCATCTGCATCGCGTCGGTTTTGCGACCGGCATTTCCGCGATGATGGCGCGCCGTCAGGGCGGCATGCGCATCCTGATGTATCACGGGGTTGGGACGAACGATTTTCCGACGCAGACCTTCGTCGCCGGCCTGCGTTTCCTACGTAGAAAATTCGATATCGTTCCACTTTCCGTGATCGTGAAAAACGTTCTCGCCGGCGATCCCGGCACCGGTCGCGAAGTGGCGCTCACCTTCGACGACGGCCTTCGCAACAATCTCACTGTTCTGTATCCCATTCTCCAACGCGTCGAAGCACCCGCGACATTTTTTGTCGTGCCGGGCCTAGTCGAACGCCGCGAATGGCTTTGGACACACGACGCTCGGACACGCCTGACATCCCTGAGCGATGTCGATTGCTACGTCTTCGCTGGAGAACTGCATGCGGACGCCTCGGACTGCCTCGGCATTGTCGATTGGATGAAGACCCTTCCAAACAAACAGCGCGTGGAAGTTCATCAACGCATTCGCGAACGAACCAAGAGCTTCGTTGCGACGCCCGCGCACCACCACGAACTCGATCTCATGGCTTGGGACGAACTCAACAGCCTTGACCCACGCCTGATCACGATCGGCAGTCATTCGATGAATCACCCAATTCTCTCGATGATTTCCGAAGACGAAATCCAAACAGAAATCCTCGACAGCCGTCGCCTCCTCGAAGAACGATTGCAGCGCCCGGTCGAATACTTCTGTTATCCAAACGGCGATTACGACGAGAAAATCGTCAACGCCGTGCGCAAAACCTACACCGCAGCGATGGCCGTAAAGTCCAAAACCGTAGCGATCGGCGATGATCCACATTGTCTTCCGCGCGTCTCCGCCGCGACTCAACCCGACCTGCTCGCGTGGCGTCTCCATCGTCCGACCGCGTAACCCCATGTTTCGAGGTCTCACACGTTGGCTCCCGCAATACCTCACCGATGGTAGGGCGCGTCGCTCCGCGCGCGCCGAGGGCGGCGTCGACATCATGTTCGCTGTGTGCGACCACTTCGAACCCTTCCATCATGCTGACAAAGCCGAAGCGATGCGTCGACTGGCGACGTGGAAATCAAAGTGGCCCGCGCTTATTAGAAATTTTTGCGACGCCGACGGAACGCATCCGAAGCACTCCTTCTTCTATCCGATCGAGCAATACGACCAGGACATTGCCAAAGAAATTGCCGAGCTCTGTGCTGCCACCGACGGGGAACTCGAGTTCCACCTTCACCACGCCGACGACACTGTCGACACTCTGCGCTATAAACTAGAACGCGCCAAAGACCTCTTCGGTGATCACGGATTCTTGTCCCGCGACAAGACTGGCGACCTCCGCTTCGGTTTCATTCATGGCGATTGGGCTTTGGACAACTCCCACCCACAAGGCAAACACTGCGGCGTCTCCAACGAACTCGGTGTCTTGCGCAAAGCCGGTTGCTACGCCGATTTCACCATGCCGTCTGCGCCAGATGTGACGCAAACGCACACCATCAACAGCATCTACTACGCGCAAGACACACCCGCGCCAAAGTCCCACGACCGCGGCATTCTCACGCGCGTGCTGGAGCAAAACGCACCGTCATTGCGCGACTCGTTCGAGCATTTGTTGATGGTCCAAGGCCCGCTCGCGCTCAATTGGCAACGTCGCAAATTCGGAATTCTGCCTCGTATTGAGAACGGCGACATCACCGGCGCCAATCAGCCTCGCCCCGACCGAATGAATATCTGGCGCAAATTGAACATCCACGTCGAACAACAGCCCAACTGGATTTTCATCAAGCTCTACACCCACGCCGGCATTCCGCGAAACATGGCGACGCTGCTCGAAAAACCAATGGCTGATTTCTACGAGCACGCGCTCACCAATTACAACGACGGCCAAAAATATCGGTTCCATTTTGTCACGGCTCGCGAAACGGTGAACATCATCCATGCCGCCGAAGATGGCCAAACGGGCAATGCCGGCGGCTTTCGCGATTACCTCTACACGCGAGGTGCATCGTGAACAGCGAGCGTCTGAAGGTCCTGTTCGTTTCAAATCTTTTCCCCGACACGAGCAATCCAAATCGCGGCTCTGATAACGCCGTGCTTCTTCGCCTGCTCGCGCGCCATTGCGACATTCGCGTCATCGCCCCGCGCCCAACTCTGCCATTCAAAAGCAGCGCTCCCCAACCAGTCGCCTGCATCGACGACAAATCGTTCGCGCCAATTTATCCACGCGTCAGTTATGTTCCGAAAATCGGCGGACCTGTTAACCACCTGTTGATGGCGCGCGGCCTGCGAATCGAAATCGCGCGCGTGCGCCAATCATTCCCGTTCGATGTGGTCCTGTGCTCATGGATTTATCCCGACGCCTGCGCTGTCGCAAAAATCGCTGCCGAACAAAATTTCAAATTCATCGCAATCGCCCAAGGCTCGGACATTCATCAATACCTGCGTATGCCGACCCGCCGGCGCATCATCCAAAAATATCTTACGGACGCCGAAGCGATCGTCACCCGAAGCGGTCAACTCGCCACGATGCTCGAACAGGCGGGTTTCGATAAACGAAAGTTGAATGTCGTTTATAATGGCGTCGATTTCCGCATCTTTCATCCGAGTGAAAAGTCCGCCGCGCGACGCGACGTGAAGTTGCCTGACTCCGCAACCCTTCTCTTGTTCGTCGGGAATTTCTTACCGATCAAAAATCCGTTGCTCCTGATCGAAGCGCACGCTCAATTTTGCCGGATGCATCCCGAACGCACGTCTTTCCTCGTGATGCTCGGCACCGGTCCGCGCGAAGCACAAATGCGTCAACGTGCCGATGCGCTCGGTTTCGGCAAACAAGTGTTGATGCCCGGGCGCAAATCGCCGACCGAAGTCGCGCGTTACATGCAAGCAGCCGATTTGCTGTGCCTGTCGAGCCACAACGAAGGATTGCCAAACGTCATCCTCGAAGCGTTTGCGTGTGGGTTGCGCGTTGTCTCAACGAACGTCGGTGGCATCAGTGAAGTCGTGAATGACCCCGCATTCGGCGCATTGGTGAACGAACCGGTTCCGAATGCCTTCGCAAAAGCAGTTGCCAACGTTCTCAGCCAACCCGTGCACGAGGACAAAATCATCTCTCACGCCTCGAAGTTTTCCTGGGACAAAGCGACTGCTGCCTATCTCGATTTACTTAAGCGTTAAGCGCTCACTTCGCCGAATCGCATTGCAACCCCACCGTATTTAAGCGAATTATTATCCATGCGGTCGCGCGCCTGGATCATCATTCTATTGGGCCTCAACGTGCTCCTGTTTGGAGCATGGCTCGTTGCGCGCCACACTTCTGCGAAAGCAGCCGACGCCACCGTCACAACCAACGCTCCGGGCGAAACCCTCTATCGCACCAACGTCGTCGTTCGCCGCCAAAATTTCACTTGGGAAGAAGTCGAATCCGTCGATTACGTCACCTACATTAAAAATCTTCGCTCCATCGGTTGCCCGGAAAAAACCATTCGCGACATCATCGTCGCCGACGTCAATCAACTCTACTCCCATCGCCGCGTCACCGAAGTCGTCGCGCCGGAGCAACAATGGTGGCGTTCCGATCCAAACCCTGAACTCATCGATCAAGCCGCCGCCAAGGTCAAAGAACTCGAAACCGAACGAAAAACTCTTCTAACGAAACTTCTCGGCCCCGGCTGGGACACCGAAAGCAACGCGCTCCCTCCCGCGCGCACCGGCGTGAGTTTGACCGGTCCAATTCTCGGCGACATTGCCCCGGCCGCGAAACAATTCGTCTACGACGCCGCCGTCCGCGCGCAACAACGCATCGATAGCTACCAAGAGGCTCAACGCCAGGCCGACAAACCGATTGACCCGCGCGAGATTGCCAAAATCCGTCAGGACCTTCGCGATGAACTTGCCAAAGTTCTAAACCAACAACAGATGGAAGAATACCAGCTTCGCTATTCGCCGACGGCCAATCAACTCCGCGACGAACTCCACGGCATGGACCTCAATCCCGACGAGTTCCGCGCGCTCTACAAAGAACGCGATCAAATCTCGAACGATCCCGACCTGTATTACGCCGGCGACGACGCCACGCGTCTTCAACACCGCGCCCAACTCGAAGCGCAGCGCGACGACACCATGCGTCGCGCCCTTGGCGGAGAGCGCTATGCCGTTTACGAGTTGAACCGCGATCCCGTTTTCCGCCAGTCAAAAGCCACCGCCGAACGCCTCAATGTTCCTGCTGAATCAATCATTCCGATTTACCAAATCAACCGGTTGACACAAAGTGAACTCGAGCGCATCCGCTCCGATGACACGATGACCAACGAAGAAAAAGTCGAAGCCCTGGCCGCCGCGCAAGTGGAACAGCAAAAGTCCCTCGAAAAAATTCTCGGCCCCGAAGCCTTTCAACGCTGGCTCGAAACCCAAAACAAATGATCCCATTGCGCGGAGTGCGGACGTCTCGTCCGCAGCAACGTCGTTCGCTTCACATGCATAAAGTCACCCTGGCATTCACCTGCTTACTCGCAGCCGTTATATTTTCACCCGTTGCTTGCGCCACCGATTACCAACCAGTCGCTCCCGGCGTCAGCTTCATGCGGATTTCCGACCCAGCCGGCCCTTGGTCAATCAACGTCACAAAGTTCGACTACACCCGACCAAACTTGCGCCTCACCACCACGCACGCGCACGGGACTGTTTTCGGGTTGGCCACCGTTCCCGAGCAAGTCGCTGCCTTGTCCAAATCCGCCGGACATCCGATTGCCGCAATCAACGGCGATTTTTTCCTCATCGATAGAAAACCGTATCAAGGCGATCCGCACGGGCTCCAAATCATTGACGGCGAACTCTCCAGCGGGCCGGGCAAAGAACTGACGTTCTGGATTGATAACACTGGCAAGCCGCACTTCGATCGCGTCAAAGCCGAGTTCAAAGTCACCGTCGCCGGCTCGACCTTCAACGTTGCCCTAAACGAAACACGCACCGACACGAACGCGACCTTACTCACGCCGACCCTTGGCGCATCCACTCGCACGAGCAACGGTGTCGAAATTGTTTTGCGCAATACCGGCACGCGCCCGTGGCTGCCTCTTCACGGCGGAACGACGTATTCGGCGCAAGTCGCTGAAGTTCACGACAGCGGCAACACGCCTTTGCGTCCTGACACCATGGTCCTCTCGCTCGGCCCGAAGCTCGCCGAAACGTTGCCGACCATTTCCACTGGAGCAGAAGCTAACATCAGCCTCGTCCTGACACCCTCGCTCGAAGGCGTGCGCACAGCCATTGGCGGCAATCCGGCTCTCGTGCGGAAAGGAAAAAATCTCCAGCTAACACCAAAGCGCAAAGACTCGATGTACATGCGCAATCCCCGCACCGCCATCGGCTGGAACGATCACGAGTTTTTCATGGTCGTCGTGGATGGGCGGCAGAAAAACTTTTCAGTCGGTATGACGTTCGGTGAACTCGCCACACTCATGCTCAAACTCGGTTGCAAAGATGCGCTCAATCTGGACGGCGGTGGTTCGTCAACGATGTGGCTGAATGGGAAAGTCGTGAATCACACTTCGGAAAAAGGCGTCCTGCGCCACGTCGCCAACACCCTCGTGCTGCTGCAATCGCCTTAGGCGACGATCACAGTCTCGCTCGGCCCACCTTTGCGGCGCGG
>JAQGOW010000114.1 GCA_028293405.1 Verrucomicrobiales bacterium | reverse complement strand
GACCCGCAAACCGGCCGATCTGAAATTGCTTGAGCAAGTTTATTACCCGCCGGTCGCGAGTATTGTTCTCGGTTTTCATCGCGAAGATGTTGCTCACCCGCTGGACGGTTTCGGCATGCTCATTCCGCAAAAGGAGAATTTTAATATTCTCGGATGTCTTTTTTCGTCGTCGCTGTTCCCGAATCGTGCGCCGGACGGCAGCGTGACGCTGACTTGTTATATTGGTGGCGCGCGCAATCCTGATCTCGCGCTTTTGCCGCACGACCAACTCGTGGCGACGTGCGTTCGTGATTTGAAAGTAATTCTCGGCATCAACGGCGAGCCCGTGTTCAGTCACATTCAGGTTTTCCAAAAGGCGATTCCGCAGTACGAAATCGGTTACGGTCGTTTTAAGGATCGCATGACTACAATCGAGAATAACGCGCCGGGCTTGTTTTTTGCGGGCCACGCGCGCGACGGAATTTCGCTGGGCGATTCAATTGTTTCGGGGCACCGTGTCGCCGAAAAGATTTCTAAGTATGTCCGATAAAAAGCGCGCTGTTCTTCTCGTTAACCTCGGCTCACCGGACTCGACGTCGGTAGCCGATGTCCGCAAGTATTTGGGCGAATTTCTGATGGACGGCCGCGTGCTTGATGCGCCCTTTCCCATTCGTTGGTGCATCGTGAACTTTGCAATTCTTCCGAAGCGACCGGCCGAATCAGCGGCGGCGTATCGGACGATTTGGACGAAGGAAGGTTCACCACTGGTGGTCACGAGTAAGAACGTTCGCACTCAACTGGAAGCGCGCCTGGACGTTCCGATCGAACTGGCGATGCGATATCAAAATCCCTCGATCGAAAGCGCAGTCCGCAAATTAAAAGAAGATCGTGCAACCGATGTGTTGCTCATCCCGTTATTTCCACATTACGCGATGTCGAGCTACGAAACGGCTGTCGTGCGTGTGCAGGAACTGATTTCCAAAATTGCACCGGAGATTCGGTTGAAGGTGATGCGTCCGTATTACGATCATCCGGAATACATCAACGCGCTCGTGGGCGTTTCAAAGCCATATCTCGACAAAGGTTTCGATCATTTGCTGTTTAGCTTTCACGGCATTCCGGAACGGCACTTGCGCAAATCGGACCCGACCGGCAGTCACTGTCTCGCTTCACCCGATTGTTGCACCAAACCGAGCAAAGCTCACGAGACGTGTTATCGCGCGCAATGTTTCAAAACGGTCGCGGCCTTCGCGGAAAAAGCCGGCCTGCCGGCGAACAAGTATTCAGTGTCATTCCAATCACGGCTCGGTCGCGACCCTTGGTTGAAACCTTATACCGACTTGGTTATCGAAGACTTCGGCAAAACGGGGATGAAAAAGTTGTTGGTGATTTGTCCGGCGTTCGTTTCCGACTGTCTGGAAACGATCGAAGAAATCGGCGGGCGCGGGCGAGAGTCATTCCACCACGCTGGCGGTGGCGAGTTGGAACTGATTCCGTGTATGAACGAAAGTCCGCTCTGGCTGGATGCGCTCGCGAAGATGGTTAAGGAGAACAGTGCCGATTAGCGGTTTGCATTTCCAAAAATCTAAGGCAAAACCTACTGCATGCACTTTCGCGACCTGACCGAAGCCCAAGTTCTCGCGGTCGCGATCACCGCCGAGGAAGAAGACGCGCGCATTTATCGCGATTTCGCCGAACAGTTCCGAAAGGATTTTCCCGCCAGCGCCGAGATGTTCACGAAGATGGCGGAGGAGGAGGACAATCATCGCAGTCGATTGATCGACACGTATCGCGAACGGTTTGGAAATCACATCCCGCTTATTCGACGCCAAGACGTGAAAGGTTTCACCACGCGCAAGCCGTCTTGGTTCACGCGCACTGTTCGTCCCGAAAGCGCTCGCGAACAAACCGCGCTGATGGAAATGGAAGCGCGGCATTTTTACGAATCGGCAGCGCAACGCACGACTGACGCCGGCATTCGCAAACTTCTCGGTGACCTTGCCCAAGAAGAACAGCGGCACGAAAACACTGCTGACCATATTAGGACCGCGCAGGACGCCGCCGGGGCGGCGCACGAAGAACACGCCATGGCGAGACGCCTGTTCGTGTTGCGGTTCGTGCAACCGGGACTTGCAGGGTTGATGGATGGGTCGGTTTCGACGCTCGCTCCGTTGTTTGCGGCAGCGTTCGCGACGCACAATACGCCGGATACTTTTAAAGTCGGTCTCGCCGCTTCTGTCGGCGCCGGCATCAGCATGGGATTCGCGGAAGCGCTTTCCGACGACGGCAAAATCAGCGGACGCGGGGTGCCATGGATTCGTGGCGTGGTTTGCGGGTTGATGACGATGATCGGCGGGTTGGGGCACACTCTTCCCTACCTGGCGAAAGACTTTCGGTTCGCAACAACGATCGCCATTGCGGTAGTCATCGTCGAACTCGGTATCATCGCCTGGATCCGCAAACGTTACATGGATACGCCATTGCTGGCGGCGATATTCCAAGTGGTGGTCGGCGGTGTGCTGGTGTTTTTTGCCGGCTGGTTGATCGGGTCAGGTTAGCCAATGACCCACGCTGCGCGTTCGACCCAGAACTCGCGGATGTGCCGAGGCAGAACGTGAACCAATCCCTCAATTTCACCTCCCGGCATGTGCGTGGACATTACTGCAAAAACTGCGCGCACAACTTGCTCGGGGTTGACGTCTTCTTTTGGAAAATGGCTGGCGACATCGAAAAGAAATTTTTCGGCCGAATGATCTTTGATGGGTTTACCTGCGGGGTGCCAGCCTTCAAAGAAAAGGCCGCGCACTAACATCGGCATTTGCGAGCCGAGTTGGGCCGCTTCGTTCGTCGGCAGGTGATCACGCAAAGTGTGCAGCACTCCGCGGAGCGCCTGGTAAGCTCTATGGCGCGATTGCCAACCGAGTTCGTTGTCGATGTCGTGCAGCCAAT
>JAQGOW010000099.1 GCA_028293405.1 Verrucomicrobiales bacterium | reverse complement strand
CCATCGCATTCAGTCCGCTTTTTCGAGCGTAGCCCAAAGCAGGTGTCCATGCAGTTGTTGCACATACAGTTCGGCACGTTCCCGCATCCCGGTCCACAAAATGGAACGTCCGTGATGATGCACTTCGAGCATATGTTTTTCCGCTTTCTCCCGGGGGTAACCGAAAACGCGCTGAAAAACCATGGTTACGTAGGTCATCAAATTGACGGGGTCATTGTGGACGATGACCTTCCAGGGCAGATCGAGACTTTGTTGCGGTTCGGTTTTTTTTTCAATTGTCGGATCGCTGAGGGTTGAGCTGCCGACCTTTTGATTCAAGCAAAGGACGCTGGAAACGTTCTGCACCACCCTGGCCCTGACAGCCCGCGCCTGGCAGATCATGATAAAAGGCTAACATACGCCGCCTCCACTTCAAACATTTGCATCAGGCTTCGCCTGTGAGCAGTCGGAGGGCCGCCACCACGATTTTGGATTGCAGTGCATGCATTTTCCGAGCATCGCTCTCACTTTGATCGTCGAAGCCGCGCAAATGGAGCAGGCCATGGACGATATATAACTGGATCTCACGCAACAACGAGGTGCCCAATTGCCGAGCCTGGCGTTGTGCGGTTGGAATACTGACAAAGATTTCGCCGTGCTGGAATGTGATGACGTCGGTAGGCCCCGTTTGGTTTAAAAATTGACGATGCAAACCGGCCATACGACGGTCGGAGATAAGCAAAACAAATACTTCACGTGGCAAACGCTTCAGCTCGGGGCCCGACCGGACGCGGAGACACAACGCCAGTGCACGCTGGGCAAATTGTTGCAGACTGGCGACGTCCACTCGAAATTTACGCTGCGCGTTTTGGACGTAAATTTCGGGCGGTGAAATCTTGGGGGGACCTTTGCGCATGCTATTGACGATCGGTCGCGTTTTCCTGGCACGCGCGATCAACGAATTGCAAAAGGGAATAGAGAAGCTGTAATCGCGGCAGATTTGCTCCTGCCGCAACGCCGCGCCGAAGCGGTTCGCCCCAGATCGCCTCAATTTCGAGCGGTTTTCCCATTTCGAAATCCACCAGGGTGGAAGGTTTGTAGGCTCCCATCATTTCTGTGCGCCTTATCAGCTGTTCCGGCGTGGAGGATTCCAACGGGAAGCCGCATTTGCCCGCCGCCTGCATGACCTCCTCCATTAATGCGAGAGCAGTTCGATGCAGGTTTTCGGCCTTCAAAATCGCAGAGGTATCGACGCCGACGAGAATGGACATTCCATTGAATGGACGTCCCCCGGCTGCCAGCTTGCCGCCGTAATAGAGGCCGATCGCACCGGAGCCGACGACGACAATGCGAAGGTTCATGAAAAGGACCAATCGGATACTTTGGCGGCGAACACGCCTAAGTCGGCGGGCGTGTTTCCGCCTGAAAATTCCGCGTGATCAACCGCGCTCCTTTGTTAAAGGTCAGGTAAGCCCAGGCCCACTGGAATAGAACCGCGATTCGGTTTCGAAATCCGACCAGAAAGAGCACGTGGATCAGCAGCCAAATGAGCCAGGCCGGCAAACCGCTGAAGTGGGCAAACCGAAGGTCCGCCACCGCTTTATTTCGACCGATAGTGGCCATGCTGCCTTTATCCCAATACCAAAACCGTTCCGGTTTGCGTCCATCGATAATTCCCAAAATATTTCGAGCGGCATGGCGACCCTGCTGCATTGCCACCGGTGAAACGCCAGGCAACGGTTTTCCGGTCTGGTGGGTAAAGTTAGCCAGATCGCCAATCACCTGCACTTCAGGGTGCCCGGGAATAGTCAAATCGTCGTTCACCAAAACGCGGCCCACCTGATCGACCGGAACGCCAAGCGTTTGACCGACGAATGATGCATTGTTGCCAGCCGCCCAAATCTTGACCCGGCAGGCAATAAACTCATCTCCCACAAAGAGGCCGGCATCGGTCAAATTCGTTGCGTGCACGCCGGTGCGAACCTCAACTCCAAGCCCAACGAGTTGTTTCATTGCGCTGGCGGACAAATCCTCCGGAAAACTACTCAGCAGCCGTGGAGATCCTTCGATGACGATGATGCGGGCCTGCGACGGATCGATGTGGCGAAAATCCCTGGCCAGTGTGTGGTGCGCAATTTCCGCAATTGCGCCCGCCATCTCCACGCCGGTCGGCCCGCCGCCGATAATGACAAAGGTCATCGCGGCACGCCGCGCCGCTTCGTCAGTTGTTCTTTCGGCGTATTCAAATGCCATGAAAATCCGCCGCCGAATTTCAACTGCATCCTCCAGACTTTTTAATCCGGGCGCGAGTGTTTCCCACTCCGGATGGCCAAAGTACGAATGGCGCGACCCGGTAGCGAGAATTAGGAAATCATAATCGATCGCGCCGTCGGCCAACTGGATCCTTCGGGCTTCAACGTCGACTGCTTTCACTTCGGCGAGAATCACTTCCATGTTCCGCCATTTACTCAGGATCGCGCGTACCGGCGCCGCGATATCGGCCGGAGAAAGCTCAGCCGCCGCAACTTGGTAAAGCAACGGCTGGAAAAGGTGATAATTCGTCCGGTCAACGACGGTGACCTGGACCGGTTCGCCGGCTAGTTTTTTCGCCGCTTCAAGACCACCAAACCCAGACCCGACGATGACCACGTGGGGCTTCTTTGTCGCACTCTCTTCCATTTCCTTCCCACACTGTTCAAAGAACGAAAATAGATGCGAGGATTTTCTCGACCCTGCGGTGGCGCAAGTTCATCAAACGTCGATGATCACCCCGGGCAGCAACTGTCACAGGTAGCGCGGTCGCGGTAGAAAAAATTTGTTATCGACCGGCCCTGAACTATCTTTCGCGCCTTATGCCGAAGTCCATCGCCCGGAGTAAAACACGCAAAGCGGTTGCGAAAAGATTCAAAATTACCGCTCGTGGAAAGGTGTTGCGGTCGCAATCTTCCCGGCGCCACCTTCTCTCCTCGAAGAACGCAAAGCGTAGACGGCAACTTGGTAAATCGGTTTTGGTGGACAAGACAGATGTTGCTAGGATTAAAGCGAACCTGCCATTCGGCTAGGGTCGGGCCCCCGGGCTGGAGGTCCCATTTTCGGACTTAAATCTAGCGAAACTGCGGCGGAGGCGCCGGCAGCGTTTCCACTTCTGTCCGCGTCGTGGTCGTCGTCGTAGAAGTCGCTGCCATTTGCCGCGCCCGCTCGATGGAGTCCGGCGCAGGCTCAGGGCTATAGAGATCGCGCCGGGTGACCAGCGTAGTGCAGGAACATTGCAGGATGATAAGCATCAACACGAACAGGCATTTCACGGGTCGATGCAATCAAAACCGATTGCCCGTGTCAACGCAGGCCGATGTTCATCCGTGAAAAGTTAATTGCGCAATGCCGCTCTTGCCACGAACTTTTCGTTCCGTCAGGGGCTATGGATTGAGGACTTACGAACCCCGCCAGGGCAGGAATGCAGCAACGGTAGTCTGATCTTCCTTGCCGTAGTTCTCTGGCGGACTTTTTATGACTGGCAGGACCCCATTCAATCCACCGACCGGCGCTCCATTGCTGGTCCGCGGCTGATCTTGAAACTTCTCAAGGTAAAAACGGTCCGCTTCAAAGAGCTCGTCGAGAAATGTGGTCGACCTGAGCCCTATACCTTGTGGCAGAAACCCGCAGCGGACCGTCACCTTCAGAGTGCCGTGAAAAATCATCGCGTCATGACCATCCAAACAACAGAGACTGGAACGGAATTCGGGATGGTTGGCTTTAAAGAAAGAAAGGGGGCACGCTACCTCGTATTCCCAAAATCGTTGAAGCGCTGCGAGAACAAACGCATTATCGGGATAAATTGGGAACTGATTCACTAGTTCGGTTGGCGGACATGAATTCACGGTTGAATGCATTTAGCTCGTGAACAAAAGCATTATTAATTCGGACAGACTGTCCGGGGTGCAATTCAGCGAAGAAGAGAGGAGGCGTTATTCGCGTCATCTCCTGATGCCTGAAGTGAATCTGGAAGGTCAGCGGCGCATCAAAGCTGCAAAGAT
>JAQGOW010000078.1 GCA_028293405.1 Verrucomicrobiales bacterium | reverse complement strand
TGGGCGAACAGGGAGACTTTATATTCTTCGACCATCCAGCGATAGGTGTTGAGTTGGTGGCGCTGTTCGGTGGATCGGATTGGTTCCCCTTCAAGTTGTTTCAACGCTTCCACATAAGGCGCGAGTTGGCGCAATCGCTCCTGATTCTTAACTGGATTCAAGTTCGCGCGCTCGGCACGAATCAGTAGCGCTTTGAGATAACGAGGCAAGTGCGTCAATCGTTCGTAATCGATCCGCTCCAGAAAACGCGATGGCATGAGATGCTTCAATTCATCCGCCAGCGGATTCACGCCCGTTGGATTCACACCCTTTGGACCTGTACTTCCAATCTGGCTGAAGGATGAAAGCGTTTGAGAACGTGGCTTTGTTGTGGGCACGGACGCGCCAATTTTTTGTTGTACTTGTTGTCGCAATTGCAGAATCGGCCCGAGACGATCGATGAATTGCTGTGCAAGTCCGGGCAGTCGTTCTCGCGCAGCGGCGACGGCGGCTTGAAAATCTTTTTGGGTCAATGCCGCCCATGGTTCTGCCGGCAAAAGATAATGCTTCAGATGTTCCAGTGAAGTTTCGCGCAACTCCGCACTATCGCCCAGCGGCGCATAAAGCGCGTCGTAACGAGCGAGGGCGCGCAAATCTTTTTCCAACCAGGCGAGATCTTTTTGAATGGCGAGTTCAACAAGACGTTGCGTTCCGATCAGACTCAGGTTTCGCGCAAGATCGGCGCTGCGAAACAAACGCAGGTTCACGACTCCTTCTGCGAATTCCAATCCCGGCCACGCATAGAGAGGGAGGCCCGGCCCTTCGCTGACCGTGATGCGTTCAGGCAAATCTCCCCACGTCCATTCCGTAACGCCAAAGCGTTCCCACTTCTCGGCGGCACGCGTCCAATCTGCCGAGTCGGGTTTCGACGACGGATCGGTTGTTGCCTGCTTGAGATTTTGTTGCAGTTGCGCGAGGTCGCGTCCGCTGCCGAGCGATTTGCGATTGTGATCGAGAATATTGATGCGCGGTCGCAGGTGCACGGGCAAGGCATTCGCAGGCCATGCCGAAACTGGAACTTCCACGCCGTAACGGGCGTGAATAAAGCTGGCGAGATCCTGGAGAAACGAATTTCCCGACGGCTGAAACTCGCTGACGATCTCGGAGACCTTTGGTGGAAACGGCATCAACTGCTTTCGAATCGCCTTTGGAAGTGCGCGTAAAAGTTCGCCAATCATTTCCTCGCGCAAACCGGGCACGGCCCACTCGATCAACGAAGCCGAAGTGGAATGCGCAATGGCGAAAGGTAATTCGATCGTCACGCCGTCATGTTCTTCGCCTGGAGCATACGCATAAGCGAGCGGCACTGGCTGCCCTCCAATCGGCACTACTTCGGGAAAAGCGTTTGCATCGAATTCCAACGTCTCGCCGCCGGCTAAATCAGTTTCAGAAATACAGAGACGTTCTTGCGCACCGGGTTCGCGCAAAAAACGGTTCAGTTCGTGAATCGAAGAAACGTTTTCAAGATGCTTCGCGTAAAACTCACTCAACACCTTGTCGATATCACCGAGGTCGTACTTACGAACACGCGTGCGCCAGGTCTCGATCTTTTCGCGAATGCTGCGGTTGTGAGCGAGAAATTTATATTGAGGCGGCAACTCTGGTTTGTTCTCCGCCGTCGGAGTGAGAATGCGAACTTCATCGCGGTCGGCGTCGCGCTCATCGCTTTGTCGAGCGCGGGAAGGAAATAAACTTTCCTCCACCAAAGCCGAGCGAATGAAAATTGCGGTGGCTTCTTTCGCGTTAATGTTTCCGTAAGCAACTTTGCGACGCTGCACTTCCAATCCCTGCAACGTGATGATTTCTTCAATGAGCACATTTCCCGAACTGGCGTTCCAATGCGGATTTTGGTGCGTGACTTTGCAGCAATGCGGCGCGAGTTGAAAAATCCATTGCGGATCAATGCCCGCCAAAGTGCGTGCAAACAGTTGTGACGTTTCGACAATTTCCCCAGCGACAATCCATTGAGGCTGATTTGATTTCGGTTTCGGAGGCGCCTTGTCGCCTTTGGTCATTTGTCTTTTCTGCGGCTCACCACGCGAATAAAGAGCCGAACCGGGAAATACAGAGACCATGCGGTTGCCCGCCGCCTTGTAATTGTTGCGCTCTTCCAAACGAGCGACGTGACCGATGAGTCCGGCGAGAATCGAGCGATGAATCGCGTCGTAAGCGGCGTTGCTCTCGTTCAGCTTGAGCGTGCCGAGATCGCTGAGCGCATCGTGCAGTTGCGAATAAACGTCCTGCCATTCGCGCATCCGCAAATAGGAAAGGAAATGTTGGCGACAAAATTTGCGACGCTGGCCTTGCGTGCGCAGACGATCCCACTGGTCATGAACGGCCTTCCAAATATTGAGCAGCGAAAGAAAATCCGATTGTGGATCGGTGAACTGTCGGTGCGCGGCGGCAGCAGCCTCTTTTTGGTCGAGCGGACGTTCGCGCGGATCTTGAATACTCAAACCGGCGGCGATGATTAATAATTCCTGCGTCGCGTGTTCGTGCTGCGATTGGAGCAACATGCGGCCGAGAGTGGGATCAATTGGAAGCCGCGCGAGGTCTTCGCCGAGACGCGTGAGTGCGCGATGTTCATCCAGCGCGCCGAGTTCCTGCAAAAGCGCATAGCCATTTGAAATCGCAGCGGGCGCGGGCGGTTGAACGAACGGAAATGTTTCGATGTCGCCGAGATGAAACGCTTTCATCCGCAGAATGACTTCCGCGAGATTGGCGCGCTGAATTTCGGGCTGCGTAAATGCGGGACGCGCGTTGAAATCCTCCTCGGAATAAAGCCGAATACAGACGCCGGCCTCGACGCGTCCGGCGCGACCTTTGCGTTGGTTAGCGCTGCTCTGCGAAACGGGCTCCACGGGCAAACGTTTCGTGCGTGTTCGCGGATTGTAACGACTCATGCGCGCAAGTCCGGCGTCGATCACGTAACGGATTCCCGGAATGGTCAGCGATGTCTCCGCGATGTTCGTGGCGATAACAATTTTGCGTCGCGATGAGGGAGCGAAAACACGTTGTTGATCTCCCGCGCTGAGCCGGCCGAACAACGGAATCACCTCCGCCTCGCCGGAAAAACGTCCTTCGAGTTGATCGCCGGTTTCGCGAATGTCGCGTTCCCCCGGCATAAAAATCAGCACGTCGCCGAAACTGGTCTCATAAAGTAGGCGCTCCGCTGCTTTTACCGCAGCATCCACGTAGCTCACATCCCCGCGTTCCTCGGAAGCGGCGTCGAACGGTTGATATTGAACTTCGACCGGATAAAGCCGTCCGGAAACTTCGATGATCGGCGCGTCGCCGAAATGGCGCGAAAACATCTCCGTATCAATCGTTGCCGAGGTGATGATCAGTTTTAAATCGTGACGGCGCGCCAGCAAGCCTTTCAAGTGGCCGAGCAGGAAATCAATGTTCAAACTGCGCTCGTGCGCTTCATCAATAATGATCGCGTTGTATTCCGAGAGATCAGGATCGCCCTGCGTTTCGGCGAGCAAAATTCCATCGGTCATCAGCTTGATATAAGTTTGCGCACTGGACCGATCATCGAAACGGATTTTGCAGCCGACTTCACGACCCCAACTGACGTTCAACTCTTCCGCAATACGTCGCGAAATCGAAAGCGCGGCGACGCGACGCGGTTGGGTGCAACCAATTTTTGCTTCAATGCCCAACCCGGCTTCGAGACACATCTTGGGAATCTGCGTGGTCTTTCCTGAACCCGTTTCGCCAGCAATAACGACGACTTGATGCGCCCGAATCGCGGCAACGATTTCATCTTTCCGAGGAGTGATCGGAAGATCTTGCGGATACGTCACTCGCGGAACCTTGAGCCGACGCTCTTCGCGCAAAGCGATGGAGTTGCGAACCTGTTGGAGCAACCGATCCAACAACGCATCGCGCTGACCCGGATGATGTCGGTCGCGCAGCAATCGTCCGACCCGTCGACCGAGTCGAACCCAGTCGGGCAACAGACACTTCGGTAGCAGCTTTTTTAGTTCTTCGATTCGATCGTCAACCATGCAGGAAACATAAGCTTACCTTGGTGGGACTACTCTGGAAAGCGCGGGAACTTTTCGGTTTTACACTTAATTTTTTTGTGTCGTGCGTTTCCCCGCACATCAAGGTAGGGCGTCGTCGCTCCGTCGCGCGCCGTCTCGCGAAGGTCCCCCTTCGCCAAGCTGGGGCTCCCGACTTGGTCAATTTACTTGAACAACTTTACGACGGCCATAGCATCTCGAGATTCAACGCGTACTATGGAAATCTTTTCCAACAAACTTGATCAGAAATTCCCTTGGGTGCGCTTGGAGTTCTACTAGCGGTTGCATTTGGCATCTATGGAATGTACACGTGGTTTCACGACAAAAAACCTCAGTTAAAGTTTGATATCACGAGCGCGTCGCCTGTGTATGACATTCGCGAGGATGTCACCGTATTCGCCCGCCAAGACAGTAAGCCTAGCAAGAGTTCAATGCGCACAGGAATGATTTGCGCGGCAAACAAATCGTATCAGTAATGATGTCGAATGCCGGCGTGATTGAAAGCTTGCCCAATGTTGGGTGAGTTTGCGCTCGAAAACTAAATAGCTCCAGATGGACTTCCTTCGAATAAAAAAAATCTCGGAAAAAGGTTTTGATGGATTAGTGGCGCGCGCGGGCGGGACTCGAGTGTGCGATGAAGCGTCGGCAGACTACCTCCTGAACGAAGCCGTGATCGAACTAAAGCTCGTGGAGGAGGAAGGTTTTGAAAAAACAGCCCGCCAGGCCAAGTTGGCAAAACTGTTCCGCCCAACGAGACCGAATTCGCCCATCGTTGTAATCGATCCCCGTAAATTAACCGACGAAGATGCTGCTCAATATTACGAAATCGTCTTGGGACCGATCAAACGCCACGTTAAAAAAGCGGCGGATCAACTGGCGCAAACGTCACTACGGTATACTCCGCCTAAAGTTCGCGTCCTCGTAATCTTGAACGTTGGGTATACCGCACTATCTCACCAGGAGTTCAAAAAAGTCACATTTAGATGTGTGCGAAGTTATGGTGAAGAGATTGACTGGGTAATCTGCGGTGGAATCTATTACTACAGCGACGCTTTCGATAACTTTCTCATCGAACCGTTCGAAGCTATTCCAATAAATGTCAAAGCGCTATTTCCAAGCTATTCTCAACTTGTAATGCAATGGGGTAAATTAGCGGAACAGCTAGCGTTCGACATGATGAGAACTGAGTTGCCGGACGCGCATTCCAGAATGCCTTGCCGCGATCTCGTTTTCACAGTAAATGGTGTGCGTTACGTCAAACCCGCACCAAAAATGCCGCCATCGTCGTTTTGGCCGTCGGGTGTTCGACCGCGCGATAACTCAACCGGGATTACAAAATCACCATCC
>JAQGOW010000077.1 GCA_028293405.1 Verrucomicrobiales bacterium | reverse complement strand
CGCGGTATTGGGAGTAGTAACCGGGTTTGACGTTGTGGCCGAGAATACGTTCGCCTGATTGGAACTCCAACACGCCGGCGAGAAGTTTCAGCAGCGTCGATTTACCCGCGCCGTTCGGACCTACTAGCACTGTGCGTTGCGCGCGTTCAGCGACAAATTCCATTCCACGATAGATCGAGTTTTGGCCGTAGGCGAAATGGATATCTTTTAGCGTGATGACCTTTTGGCCACTGCGCATCGGTTGCGGAAAGCGGAATGAAATCTTTTTGTCGGTGTTGACCGGCGCTTCGATTTTTTCCATGCGCTCAACTTGCTTGAGCTTGCTTTGCGCTTGCGCGGCTTTGCTCGCCTTGGCGCCGAAACGGTTGACGAACTCCAGCAAGTGCGCGATTTCCTTCTGCTGATTGTTGTAAGCCGCCAGCAGTTGCGCTTCGTTCGCTTCGCGTTGAACGAGGTAGTCGTCGTAGTTGCCGCGATAACGGATCAGTTTGCCCTGACGAATTTCGACGATCGAGTCGACGAGTTGGTTGAGGAAATTTCGATCGTGCGAAATCATCAAGATCGCGCCGGGATAATGCATCAAGTAATCCTGGAACCATTGCAACGACTCGAGATCGAGATGGTTCGTCGGTTCGTCGAGAATAAGCAGGTCGGGCTCTTGCACGAGCAACCGCGCCAGATATGCGCGCATGACCCAGCCACCGCTGAGTTCTTTGAGCGGGCGATTGAAATCTTTTTCGCGAAAGGCGAGACCGTGCAAAATCTGTTTTGCCTTCGGCTCGAGTTGATGTCCGCCGAGTTCGTCGAAGCGTTGATGAATGTTGTCGTGCGGATCGATTTCGTCGGGATGCAAGGTGTCCCAAGCTTTGAGTTTCTTTTGCAGTTCGGCGAGTTCCGGCGTGATCGCGACCGTCAGTTCGAGAATTGTTTCGTCACCAGCCGGCGCGCTTTCCTGCGGCAGGTAACCCATGGTGATGTTGCGCTCGAGTGTGACGGTGCCGGTGTCGGATGATTCGGTGCCGAGGATCAGCGAAAAGAGCGTGGTTTTGCCGGCGCCGTTGGGGCCAACGAGGCCGACGCGGTCGCCACGATTGACTTGAAGCGACACGTCTTCGAACAGCGTGCGCGGACCATATGACTTACTGACATCGGAAATATTAAGCATGAAAAGCGTTTAGTGTGCTGCAACTTTGGGCTGCGCGCAATGTTGTGTTACAGCGCGAGCCAGCAGTAGGCGTCGTAGCGCATTTCGGTCCAAGCCGGTTCGTGGATCGGGCCGCCGGGATAGAACGGGATTTCGACGGGGGTGAAATTTACGCGCACGCGGATTTCGTTGCGGCCTTTGGTTAACTCGAGCGGGAGCAGGAATTCGTCGTCGCGGAATCGGCGGTTACTGGTTTCCAGTTTGTGCTCGGTTGCGCCGAGTTCGTCTTTTGGATTGGAGTAGACGCAGATGTTGCCGCCAGCGGTGTACCAGATTCCCGCGGGTTTGTTGTCGATGAAAACTTCGGCACGTTGGTTTGGGAAAGAGTAATCGAGTTTGCGGCGGAGCATGACGCCGACGTTTTTGGGGTTCAACTTGAGGGTGAACTCGGAAAAGGTTCGCGTGCTACGAGCGGTGTCGGTGGTGGGCGCGAAAACTTCTTTGCCGTTGATGTGGTCGACGCCGCGTTCGAAGTAGGAGGTGATTGTGTACGGCGCGCTGGCGTCGGGGGAATTGTAGTTGTGCGACTTTTCGCTTTCGGCGTCGCCGATTTGCAGACTGTCGGTTCTGGAAATCGTCGGGTGATTGATGCCATACCAGTAGGTGACGGTTTGGTAGTGTTCGGTCGATTCGTTGTTGCCGCCGTGTTCGAGACGGATGACGGCGTCTTTGCCGAAGGGCATGAGGTCGGCTAAGAGGAAACGGTAGGCGGATTCGATTTTGTCTTCGTCGCACTTGGCTTCCTTCGCTGATTTCGCGCCGGTGGGATGGCCGGCGAAGGGCAATGTCATATTCTGGCCTCCCCAATAATCGCCGCCGCCGCCCCATTCTTCAGTGCCGGTGCCATAGCATTGCGGTGTTTGGGCGTGATCGAAAAAGAAGCGCGGGTCGCCTTCCAAGGTGTTGAGGACGGCGCGATCGGAGAAGATGAAACTGGTGCCAATAAAATGGCCGGACCATTCGCCGCCGCCTTCGACCTTGGTGGTGTTGAGCAGGATGAGGTCTTTGCCCGGTTCGGGAGTTCCGTGGTCTTTGTAGGTCGCGTGGAAGTAGGTGAGATATTCTTTTGGATCGGTTGGCGGGACAGTGTGGACCCAAATGGCAGGGACGATTTTGTTTGTGCTGATGATTTGGATTTGAGCGTTTGTGAAAAACGGCATCGGGAAGAAGCACGAGAGAACCATTTCACCGCCGTCCTGTTTGATGCAAACGGGGAAGGCGTTAACGAGGTATTTGCGGTTGTTGCGATTGTAGAGCGTTCCTGCACCGAAGAAGAGTGCGATCGGGGCTTCGACGGAGGGTTGTTTCGCATCGTCCCACGTGATGCGCAATGTGGATTTACCAAACTCGATCGCGTCTTTCAACGGGACTGCGAATTCGATCGTGTTGATGGCTTTTGGATTTTTGGTTTCGATCCGCAACGGTGCTTCAAATGCGTTTGTGTAGTAAGTGGTTCCTTCCTCAGCATCGATTGCGCGGTATCGCGAGGCGTTTGGGTTGAGGAGTTCGAGGACGTCGGCGTCAGGTGCGGATTCGGTCCAGGATTTTATCGGTTGTGACAATTTTATGCCGGGGACGAATTGATGGTAGATGTAGTAACCGGTGCCGTAATGGGTTCGGCTATAGGCCATGCGGAAGGATTTTTCAAAAGGGATTGGGACCCAACTCAGGTCAGCGCCGCGGGTATCGGACCATGTCCAGGCGAGGGGATTGGGGAATGCGCTCGACGGCACGAAGGTGGAGTTTTGTTTTGGATGCAACGGGTCGGCGGTGCTGGTTTCTTGGACGATGTGATCTGTGCCGTCGACGGTGTAGTGCCATGGGCTGCCGTGCCAATGATTGTAGCGCGCGAAGTAAAGGATGCCGGAACCCGCGACGTCGAGGGTGACGTTTTGGTCGTCGCTGAGTTGGTAGAGGAAATGGCTGGCGTCAGCGCCTTCGTTGCCGCCGGAGCGGTCGTAAGTGCTGCGCATGTAGGCGCGGACGCCGATGCGTTGCACGGGCCAGTGTTGCCATTGGCGATAGGCGTCGAGGCCGACGGGGATGGCGGGCGGTTCAGCGGCACGAACGAGAATGGCAAATAGCAGATAGCAAATGGCAAATAGGAAACGCGAACGCCGAACATTCAAGCGGAACGTCCGCTGCGCAATCCAACGTCCAACGTCCAACGAAAGAGGTAGCGGGCTGGTGCTCTGGGGTTTACGTGCTGCTGTATGGTAAGTATGCGCGGAATTCGTGTGTTTTGAGCAAGTGCAATTAACAGGTAATCCGCTGGTGATAAGCGTTTTGTGCTCTGCGGTGAACGTTTTGGAGGGGGTGGGGATACCCCCCTGAACTTTGCAAAGAGATGCAAAATTATGCAAAAAGTTGCAAAAAGACGCAAAATTGTACGAATTGGTTTTCAAAGGCAGCTCTGAGGTTGCCCTGATTTGGTGGACAGGTGTGAGTTACTCTTTAGCACGATTGACCTCCAGTTCAAATTCCACAGGGGATTGATAGCCCAGAGCGCTGTGGAGCCGCTTTGGGTTATAGAACGTTTC
>JAQGOW010000048.1 GCA_028293405.1 Verrucomicrobiales bacterium | reverse complement strand
CGCGCTCATCGCTTGCCTCATCAACGGCACCTTACGCCAGGCTGTCATTTACAGTTTCGTCCTCGCCGCGTTCACGTTCTTTGGCGTGATCCATTCGGCCATGCCCGACGGCAACATGTATTTCCCATGGCACCTCACCAATCCTATGCGGCTGGTGCCATACCAATTCACTTCCGCTTACCTCGTACTCGCCGCGATGATCTTCGCGCTGTCCTTTACCAAGGGCAGCAAGGAAGCGCCGCTTGCGCACATCTAAAATTCGTAGTAGCCGACGTCAAGAGGCTCTGATGTTATCCTCGTGCCGCCTTCAACAAACGCGTCACTCTTTTGGCTTCAACGCCGTTAGACCACTTGCCGTCTTTCTTCAAATACGAGCCGACGATAAACGCATCGGCCATCGGCAAAAATTCGCGCACAGTTTGATCGTCGATTCCTGAACCAATCACGACGGGTAAGTTGCAACCGTCACGGGCTGCCTGGCAATCGTCAGGCAAGGGCAACGCGCCGGTCATGTTTCCGGTGACGATGACGGCATCGGCGTCGAAAAATTCCGCCGCATGCGCCGTCTCAGCGAGCGACACGTCGGCCGTAATCGCGTGCGACGAATGTTTCTTCTTAATATCGGTCCAAACCTCGATGTTCTCTGCGCCGATTTGTTTGCGATAACGCAACAATTCCGCGGCGCACGATTCGATATAACCTTCGTCGGCAACGTGGCCGAATACAAAACCTTCCACGCGCACCCAATCGAGTCCTGCTGCGTGCGCAACTGCCATCGCTTCTTTATTCGCACCGGCCAGGACCTGCACGCCAACACATCCGGCAAACTCCGCCTTCACCGCTGCTCCGACCAAAGCCATCGACGCCGTAATCTCCGGGCCAACCGCTCCGCGCAGGAACGGGACATCGTGCATGTTTTCAATCGCAATACCGTCGATGCCGCACTCCCGATAAATCTTCGCTTCCGCAACCGCACTCTTGATGATTTTGCTCAACGATTCCCGATTGCGCGGCGTGCCGGGCAATGCGCCGACGTGGATCATGCCGATGATGGGCTTTGAGTTTTTGAAACAGCGTAACTTCATTATGATTAAGGGTGTCGCACGAGTGACGAAAACGAAAGGGCGAAAGGCGCAACCTCCGCGCAGCGGACGGAGTGCGGGCGTCTCGCCCGCAGCAACGTCGTCGTTGGAACTCGTGAACGAATTTACCCGAGCGGTGGGCAACGATGTCGACCCAGTAAATTCCATGTCTCAATTGCAGCCTGACCCTGCTGCGGGCGAGGACGCCCGCACTCCGAAAACTTTGAATCTTGAACGTGGCACTTTGACCTGCGACGCTCGCCGCGTGAGGAGACGGTGGAAAATTTTGTCGATGGCCGCATGTGGGTTGATTGCGGTTGTGGCGGTTTGCTTCTTTTGTCTTCGCGAGAGGGAGCCTTCTTATAATGGGCGGACGTTGAGTGAGTGGTTGCAAAGGTACGATCCGCATTCCCCGTGGTGGATTGACGGTGTTGCAGTAGGTGTTGATAGCGCGGCCGAGGATGAAGCGGCAAAAGCCGTTCGTCAGATCGGAACCAATGCATTGCCAACCTTGGTGGGCTGGGTTGCCGCGGAAGATGGCACGTTGCGTATTGGTTGCACTACGGCATTGCAGCGTTGGCATCCTGTGCAGTGGGTGCAGCGTTTGCTTTGGAATGCAAGCGCGGACCTCAAGCATGAGCAAGCGGTTAGCGGTTTCTCCATTCTGGGCACAAATGCATCGCCTGCAATCCCGACGCTTAAAACACTGCTGCATTCGCAGAATAGTTCGGTCGCAACGACAGCAACAAATGCTTTGGTTCAAATTGATCGCGGATTTCTCATCCAATGCTATGGGCTTCCTGTCTCTAAATGATGGAACTCTTGCAGAGTTCATTTTTCTTTTTGGTGGTTTACCCAGGGTAGCGCCGAGGACGACGCAACCTTGGGCTGAATGATTGAACCGCGTTGCGGTTCGGGTTTTTGGATTTTTGTCATTGGATATTTCTTTCCACTAGTTCCAAAAGTTTTGTTGTCGCCTCTTCTCCATAGCGGTGGACTTGAGGAGACTCGGACGATTCGTTCCCGCGCGCGGAATTATATGCGAGCCTCCTCATCCCGCCTTGCGGGACTACGTCGAATTTACGTGGCTGCGTCAAGTGGCCGACTTTTTGCATGTTGGTTGGCAGATAGGCGTCGTTGCCCCAGGGGAGTTCAGGGAAGCCGAGTTGGTAGACCTGGTTGATGGCGTTGAGCGGGACGCCCATCTGGAACGCGGTGGTCGCGGTCATGATTCTTTGGCGACGGGCGTTTTGCAGAATCGGTAAGCTTTCCAGATCGAACCAGCCGTATAAATCTGCACCGATTGTTGCTTCGGTTTCATTGCGGAGCACCGAATTCTGCTCGGCCAGTTCGAAAATAGTGACACTGACTTTTACCGCAACTTTTGCAGCAATCGACTGTTTGACAGGGTATGAGTATTCGCAATCTGTTAACTATTGTCATAGTCGCATTATCGATGGCGGTGACTTCCTGCTCAAAACATTCGGATACCCGATCACAGACGAAACAAACGGACCTGGGCGTTATTCAGGTCTCCAATGGCGTAACAACACAACACGATCTTGGCAATGGACAGATTTGCACGATTACACCCACCATTTCGACCAACGGAACGATTGTGTTGCAAATGGAGGTTAAGAAAGGCGGCGAGATTATTTCACGACCGAGAATTTCAACAACGTCGGGCGTCGGGGTGGGGATTGAAATCGGCGAAGTGAACATTGCATTGACGCCGGTTTTGAAACAGT
>JAQGOW010000047.1 GCA_028293405.1 Verrucomicrobiales bacterium | reverse complement strand
ACCAACTCGCGAATTACTTACGCAAACGTGGCGTTGACCGCGGCACGCTCGTGCCGATCTGCATGGATCGATCGCTCGAGATGATTATCGGCACACTCGCGATTCTCAAAGCCGGCGGCGCTTACGTCCCGCTTGAACCGATGACGCCCGCCGAACGTTTGCGTCTGATGCTAGCCGACATCGATTCGCCAGTATTCCTCACGCGCAGTCGCGACGCCTTCGCATTCACGTCGTTGGATCTCGGTTCGAAGGTCGTGGAATTCGAACGCGAACTTGAATCGATAAATCAGGAAAGCCCCAGCCCATTCTCCACAAAAGTCAGCGGAGATGATCCGGCTTACGTCATGTTCACGTCCGGTTCAACGGGTAAACCCAAAGGCGTCATCGTTCCACATCGCGCCATCAATCGTCTCACGGTCAACGCCGACTACGTCCCGTTCGATGAAACCTGTCGAATGGCGCACGTGTCGAACGTTGCTTTCGACGCCGCCACTTTCGAAATTTGGGGCCCGCTGCTCAACGGCGGCAGACTCATCAACATTCCGAAAGAAATTGTTCTTTCGCCGCAAGACTTCGCGCGCGAACTCCGCCGTCGTGAAATCACCACGATGTTTATGACGGTGGCGCTGTTCAATCAGATCGCGTCGGAAATTCCTGATGCGTTTGCAACGATGCGCGATTTGATGGTCGGCGGCGACGCACTCGAACCCAAGTGGATCAACGAAGTGCTCCAGCACGGCCCGCCGAAACGTTTGCTCAACGGCTACGGCCCGACTGAAACGACGACGTTCGCGGCATGGCACGAAGTCAAAAAGGTGGTCGACGGCAAATCGGTTCCAATCGGCCGGCCAGTCGCAAACACGCACCTCTACATTCTCGACAAAACAATGCAACCGATACCGGTCGGCATTGCAGGCGAGCTGTATATAGGCGGTCCCGGACTAGCCCTTGGCTACCTCAACTCACCTGAAAGCACTACGCAACGGTTCGTACCGAATCCTTTCAGTAACGATCCGCGCTCTCGGCTATACAAGACCGGCGACCTCGTGCGCTATCTGCCGGACGGCAATGTCGAGTTCCTTGGACGCACAGATTTCCAGGTGAAACTCCGCGGGTTCCGAATCGAACTTGGCGAAATCGAAAGCGTCCTGTGCCGTCATCCGTTAGTGCGCGAAGCCGCTGTTGTCGTGCGCCAACCCCAAGCAGGCGACAAACGTTTGATCGGCTACTACGTGAGCAAAAACGGCACCATTGCCGCCGACGACCTCCGTCGCCACCTCAAACAAAATTTGCCCGACTACATGGTCCCGTCGCAATTGGTGCCCTTGCCCTCGATGCCGCTGAACGCGAACGGAAAAATTGTTCGGCAGAACTTGCCGGTGCCGATGGACATCGAACGACCCGACATCGTCGTCGGAACCCCTCAGTCCGATCTCGAGCGCGATCTGCAACAGGTCTTTCAAGACGTCCTCGGTTCAAAACGTGTGGGCGTGCGCGATAACTTTTTTGAAGTCGGAGGCCACTCGTTACTCGCCGTGCGGTTGTTCGCGCAAATCGAGAAAAAGCTCGGCAAAAAACTGCCTCTGCCTCTGCTGTTCCAGGCTCCGACGGTTGAGGAACTGGCCAAGGCGATTCGTCAAAACACCTGGCGTACGCCGTCGAACTGCATCGTCGAAATAAAACCGACCGGGTCCAAGCCGCCCGTTTTTTGGATGCACAATCTCGGCGGCGGCGGCGGCGGCGGATTGTTCACCTATCGCGCGCTCGCGCAACTGCTCGGGCCAGACCAACCTTCATACGGAATCGCGGCGCCAGCCGAGCCGTTCAATCGCATCGAACTCATGGCAGCGCACTACATCGACGCGATGAAAACCGTTCAGCCGAACGGACCATACATGGTCGGCGGATACTGCTTCGGCGGCGTCGTCGCATTCGAAGTCGCGCGACAATTGAAACAACAAGGTGCGGACGTCGGCATGGTCGCTCTGGTTGAATCCGGCTTGCACGGCGTCGCTAATCAGCCGAGCAAATTCAGCCCTGCATTTGCCATGCAACTGGCAAATTCATTGCCCGTGCTAGCGGCCGAGTTGCTCGGCGCACCGAACGATTTACTGCAAAGATTCCGTCGCAAGGCGTCCGCATTACACCGCCGCATCGCAAACCGTCGCACGACGCCGATTACGCCGACGACTACCGCAAATCTCTTGCACGAGTTGGTTGACATGTCGGCCTATCCCAAGGACTACCGTCACTTTGCGCAGGTGCATTTCGAGGCGCTTCTCCACTACGCGCCACAGCCCTACCACGGAAAACTCACCTTGTTCCGCGTTAAGCAACAAGCTGTGTTTAAATGGAGTCCGGAAGTGATCTGGCGGATGTTCGCCAGCGAAGGTGTCGACGTGCAAATCATCCCCGGCACCCACGAGAAAATTCTCGAGCCGCCGTATGCTCAACTCCTTGCCGACGCCTTGAGCAAACGGCTCGACCAGGTCCGGCCACGCGATGCCCGCGCCCATGCAGCCGCTTAGCAACATCGAGCATTTGTGGAGACCTGCGACAACGGCCCCACCTCTGCGCCCCGACGAAGTTCACGTCTGGTCCGTGTCTCTCTGCATCGAGGCAGAGACTCTGGACGCAATGCGCAACGTTCTTTCAGCCGATGAACTTTCACGCTGCGAACGTTCACCCTTAGTTCACGAGCAAAACCGTTTCATTGCCGGCCGCGGCTCGCTGCGGCACATCTTGGCGTCCTATGTCGACACGGCTCCCGCCGCGGTGCAATTCGGATATGGACACGCGGGTAAACCTTACCTGCTCCATCCGGCGCACGATCTCCGTTTTAACATCTCGCACTCCAGCGACCTCGCTTTGATTGCTGTGTCAGTTCAATCGGATATCGGCGTTGACGTCGAACTGATGAACGAGATGCCTGAGATGTCTGAGATCGCCGTTCGGTTTTTCTCTGATGCCGCCCGCAAACAATTCCTGTCCGCACCGGCCGAAGATCGGCTGGAAACTTTTTACAAATGTTGGACGGAAAAAGAATCCATTTCCAAGTGCACCGGTCAGGGCATCGTTGAAGAACACCCCGTGGCTGCTGATGATATTGCAGTCATCCCGCTGACACCGGCTGTTGGGTACGCCGCGTCTCTGGCGATTAAGGGACCTGTCCGAAATGTTCGCACCTGGCGTTGGTCTCCTGCCCTCTCTGTAGATGCTGAACTGCCCTGTGCTGCCGCTACTGGTGGATTCCTTTACTGCCGTTAAGGCGTATTTGCAGTCTTCAAGTCCGCCGCACCCCGATTGGCGCAAACCAGTCAACCGGATAAAACATCACCAACGGAAATTCGTATGAATTGCAAGGAACAGACCCAAGACAACGTGCAACAAACTGCACGGGGTTCATTCCCCCCGGAGGTAACTATGAAGAACTGGCTACAAACATCCCGCGCAGCAATTGTTGCTTGCGTCATCGGTTTATTTCTTATCGCCGGCACGGCGCGTGCAGCAACGCCGCTCGTGACGGTGACATCGCCAGGCAACGGCCTGCGCACCACCAACGCTGTCGTCACAGTTCGCGGCACCGCGAGGTCCAGCGACACCAATGATCCGATCTCGTTCGTTACGGTGACGGTCAATGGCAATGCCCAAACCGCCAGTGGCACCACCAATTGGCAAACCGATGTCAACCTCTCGCCCGGCGCGAACACCATTGTCGCGCAGAGCACGACGGTCGGCAACGCGCAGTCTGCCACGACGACGCGCATTGTAACACTCAACGTGTTCAGCACGCTCACAGTTACCACCAACGGCAATGGCAGCGTCGTTCCAAATTTGAACGGCAGCACGCAGTTGGTCGGCTCAACGCTACACCTCACGGCAATTGCTGCGCCTGACTGGACGTTCACTGGCTGGACCGGGAGCACGAACAGCACGAACTCGAGCCTGGCGTTCACCATGACTGAAAACGCGAACCTCACGGCGAACTTCACGCCGCACCCGCTCCAAAAAGTTCGTGGCGTCTACAACGGACTGATCTTGAACACGAACAATATCAACGGCACGAGCTCGGGTTCGTTCAATCTGTTGATCAACAAACCGGACACTTACGTTCTACGCATCAACGTCGGCAACACATCTGGAACTGCCACCGGTCGCTTCGACGCAACTGGTGCCGCAGACTTCTCGACGCGCGGTCGCAATCCCATTTCCGGTCACATCCAATTGGATTTGAGCGGCACATCCGACCATGTCACAGGCGACGTCACTGCGCCGGTCACTGCGAGCATGGTTGGTGATCGCAACGTCTTCGATCTGAAGACGAACCTCTGCCAATTCGCTGGCCAATACAACATGGTCATCGGCACGAATCCGTCGGTTGGCGGCAACGGCTATGCCAACGTGTTCGTCGATGGCGCTGGCAACTTGCGCATGAACGGCGTGCTCGCCGATGGTAAATCCATCAGCCAATCGACCACCGTTTCCAAAGACGGTTTTTGGCCGATGTTCGCCGCACCTTATGGCGCGAATAACGGCGCGTTCATGGGATGGATCAACATCACCAACATTCCGCAAAGCAGCTTGCACGGCGTCTCGTACTGGTTCCATCCGGCGAGCCACATTGGCGCGTTCACCAATGAATTCTCGGAGCGCCAGGATGTCATCGGCTCGCTCTTTATCCAACCGCCTGCCAACGTCTCGATCATGGAATGGACCGACGGCATGGCCACCGTTGGCGGTGATGATTTGCCCTATCCGCTCAGCAGTCATCTGACCTGGAGGTCGAACAACACCATCAACGTCGACCTCAATGACTTCACTTTCCAAGTGACATCGTTCGGCAACATTCGCGGCACGCTCACGCGTCCGGTGAACCATCGTGTCACAACCTTGCAGGGCACCATTCTGCCGAAGACCAACTGGGCCGGCGGCTTCTTCCTCGACACTTCTTCGAGTGGCTACTTCTTCATCGGTGAAGATCTCACCGCTGGCACAAACGGCCTTGTCCAAGCGCCCGGCGACATCGGCAATGGCGTGCTCACGCTGAACGTCGATAAGAAGACCGGAACGTTTGCCGGACTCAACACGATGACGTTCAACTTCGGACCGTCCGGCACCACGACGGTGACGAGCAGTGACATTGCGAATTTTGGCAATGCCAATTTCAACTACTCGAGTTACGTCTCCACTTCTGCGAATGTCGCAGAGTTGAACATTCTCGGCGGCACTGTCAAAGGAAAGACGGTCGTCATCCGTCTTCTTCTCCACTTCACCGGCCTGACTGGTCAGCAGGGTGATTTTATCGCCACGATCACCGCTGGTGGAACTGGCACTGCAACCGGCACGTTTACTTTGCCGTAATCGACTTAGGTCGAAGTTCGAACATCAACAATCTGGCCTTTGAAGATCTCAAGGGCCTTTTTTATTAACGGATCGTTTTTGAAATCGTCTTTGCTCACCTTCGCCGCAGCGGGTGCTGCCGTGGTGGCTGGCGCAGCGGCTTTTGCTGTCGCAATCGGTGCTGGCTTCTGTGGCGCGGGTGTCTCCCAAGGGGCGGTTTGTTGAGGAGACGATGCGACTGGAGCTGGCGCGGGTGCGGGCTCAGGTTCCACTGGAGCTTCAGCACGGACGCGATCGGCTGGTGGCTCGGCTTTGATGAATTTGACTGCGACATTCGGATGACCGAGTTCGCCAAGTTTGGCTTGCAGCATTGCCTGGTTTTTTGGGTTATCCAGCAACGAAATGTTGTCGGCATGTTCGGCACCGAAACCGATTACGAAAATTTTTCCGTTAAACGAAACAGGGTGGGCGTTCTCAATATAAGAACGCGCGAAGGACGTCACGCGGCTGAGCAATCCTTGCCAAATTGCTTCTATATCACTCGAAACTGCCACCGGCGCGACTGAAGGTGCTGGGGCAGCTACCACTGGTGCTGCAGGAGCAGCAACGACTGGGGCTGCAGCGGTCATTGGGCTCGCTTTAGCTGGAGCGGGAGCTGGCGCAGGTTGGCGGACGGGTTGAGCAGCGGGTGCTGCGGCACGCGTGGGCACGCTGCCTCCGCTGGTGCTACCACCGCCTCCGCCGCCTTCGCGTAATTGCTGCAATTGCTTAAGTACACTGTCGAGGCTCACGGCGTTGCGTGCTTCGATCATTTTAAGCGCGGTGATTTCTACCAATATTTTTTTCGACGTGGTGTCGCGCAAAGAGCCTTCGCACTCGGTCAAGATATCCAGCATGCGAGTCAATGCTTCCGGGCTCAGCAACGACGACTGTTGTTTCAATGCACCGGCCTGGGATTCGGTGGCTTCGACCAGCCGCATGTCGCCTTTTGACACCTGAAAAATAAGCAGGTTACGGAAATGACCGAGCAGTTCTGTGACTAGACGGCCGAGTTCTTTGCCTTGTTGCGCCAAGTCGTTGAGTTGTCGCAAAGCATCTTCGGCGTTCCCGGCAAGAATTGCATCGGTGAGCGCGATGACCTGACTTTGCGCGGCGAGGCCGAACATCGAGAGGACATCCGCTTCGGCAATTTCGTTCCCGCAGAAGCTGATGAGCTGATCGAGCGTCGATTCGGCGTCACGCATTCCGCCGTCGGCTCCGCGCGCAATGGCGAGCAGGGCCGGCTCGTCGATCTTCACGCCTTCTTTCGTCGAAATTTCGGCGAGATGCTTAACGATGAGCGCGCTGGGAATCCGGCGCAGGTCGAAGCGTTGGCAACGCGAGAGAATGGTCGGCAGAACTTTATCGGGCTCCGTGGTCGCGAACATGAATTTCACATGCGCCGGTGGTTCTTCCAAAGTTTTCAGAAGCGCATTGAAAGCCGCATTGGAGAGCATGTGGACTTCGTCAATGATGTAAATTTTGAATTTTGATGAAGCCGGGGCGTATTTGCAGGTGTCGCGCAGGTCGCGGACTTGCTCGACACCATTGTTGCTGGCGCCGTCGATTTCAAGGACGTCGAGGGAACGGCCTTCGGCGATTTCCTGGACTTTCGGATCGCTATCAGGGAAGTCGACGCGAGGGCCTCCAGTGGCGTTGAGGCATTTGGCGAAGATTCGCGCCATCGTTGTTTTACCGGTGCCGCGTGGGCCGACGAAGAGGTAGGCGTGCGCGATGCGATTCTGTTTGATGGCGTTGGTCAGGGTTTGCGACACGTGTTCCTGGCCGACGACTTCTTCGAATCGTTGGGGGCGATATTTTCGAGCTATGACCTGGTAAGACATCTATCTCAAAGGTAAAGGTTGACGGCGCAAGGTCGAAGGAAAAAATTTAACCACGGATGGACGCGGAAAATTTCGAAATCCGAAATCCGAAATCCGAAATAGATTCGATGATGTCACGAACCGCGATGGACACACG
>JAQGOW010000656.1 GCA_028293405.1 Verrucomicrobiales bacterium | reverse complement strand
ACTCGGTGGAGTCGCCCGTGCTCGCCTCGCAGTGACTACTTAACAGAAGCTGGTTTAACTTCGAAGATGCCTACGCCTGACGCACAGAATTCCGCTACCCCGTTGGTAAGTGTCGCGATGATTACTTACAATCACCGCGCGTACTTCCAGAAGTCCGTTGAAGCCGTCATGGCTCAGCGCGTGAATTTTCCGTTCGAGTTCGTCATTGGTGAGGATTGTTCAACCGACGGAACGCGGGAAGTAGCATTTGAAATGCAACACCGTTACCCAAATGTCATTCGCCTCATCACGTCGGAGAAAAATGTGGGAAGCCACGCTAACGCTAAGCGCGTAGACCAAGCTTGCCGCGGAAAGTACGTGGCTTATTGCGAAGGGGACGATTTCTGGAATGATTCCACCAAGCTGGCGAAGCAGGTGGCATTCCTCCAGTCCCGGCCCGGGTATGTCATGGTGCATTCCCACTGCCATCGCTATCTCGTTGCCAGCCGACGCCTGCTTACGAATAGCTTAACAGTCCCCACAGAATTGGACGACACGAAAGCCTATGAAGATATCCTTATGGGTCGTCGCAATCCTCTGACAGTTTCAGTAATGGCGCGGCGGGACGCAGTTCAAAGTGTTTTAGAGAATTGTCCCGAATGCACCGACCTGAAGTGGCCGATGGGTGATACGCAACGGTGGCTGGAATTGGCGCGTTTGGGCAGTGTCGGATGCATTCACGAGCCACTTGCCACTACCAACGTGTTACCGGAATCCGCCGGACAATCAACGAACCCGCAAAAACGTCTGAAGTTCTATATGGCGGCCCGGGAGTTGCACCTTCACTACCTGAGAAAATATGCGGTCGACCCGGAGTTGGATCGCCGAGTTCGTGAACGCCTTGCGCTCATTCTTCTTCAACATGCCTACATCGCACGAGACCCTGTCGTAGCACAAAAAATGTACGATGCTTTTGTCGAAGCGGACGGACGCTCCCGCTCGCGTGCTGCATGCCTTCTTTGGGGCAGCCGTTCGAAGTTACGCGCCAAAACGGTTCGTCCGTTGATCAAAATGGAAGAATTCTGGCGTCGTGGAATGACACGCCTCAAGCGAGCTATTGCGAACCCTGCTGCTTCTTCAACGCCGTCAAAAGAACTCAGCCGTTCGTCCGCGAATCCTCAACGAAAAGATGACGAGGTCGCTCGATGATTTCTTTAGTAATCGGCGGAGACCTGTGCGCGGGGCCACGTAGCACTGCTCACCTGGAGAAGGGTGACGGCGCTGCTGTATTTGGTGAGTTGGCAGCAGCTTTGAATAGTGCTGATTTCGCGCTCGCAAATCTTGAAGGTCCGCTTGTCGGCAAACCGAGTCCCATCACGAAAATCGGACCGCACCACACGTTTCCAGAGGACTGCATCAAAGGAATCCGCGCTGCCGGTTTTCACCTTCTCAATCTCGGCAACAACCATACCATGGATCATGGTTGGGTGGGTTTGCAGAACACGATTCGGCTCTGTGAGCAAAATGGATTGATGCATGTCGGAGCAGGGGAGGACCTCAACGCCGCAGCAAAGATCTGGATTCAAGAAATCAAGGGTGTGCGCCTCGCCATCATGTCGCTGACCGAACACGAGTTCGGACTCGCCACTCTTTCCAGCCCGGGAACCAATCCGCTGGACACGATCGAATTTGTCAGGTCCATCCAGGCTCACCGGAACCAATGGGATTGTCTGGTGATTCTGTTGCACGCAGGCAACGAATATTACCAATACCCACGTCCGGGACTGCAGCAACTCTGTCGCTTCATGATTGAGCAGGGCGCCGAGGCCGTTATTTGTCAGCACTCTCATTGTGTTGGCGCTCAAGAACGCTACCGCGACGGCTACATTCTTTATGGTCAAGGGAACTTGCTGTGTGACGATCCAAGTCAGCCTTGCGAGTCCGAAGGCGTTCTGGTTACTTTGCGTATTTCAAAAGACAAGCCAATTGCTGTTGAGCTGACGCCCTTCACTCACCAATCGGGACGGCCCGGACCGACATTGATGACCCCACCGCAACGTCAGCAATTGTTCGCTGATTTGGAAAAAAGATCCGTCGCAATTCAGGATCCGCAATTCGTCGCCCAGCACTGGGAAGATTTCTGTCAGCGCACCCCATATAACTACCTCGGGTTGTTGCACGGATATCCAAAACGTATGCGCGAACTCGACCAAAAATTTCCTTTCATCAAACGTCTCCATTCAGCGGAACGCCGGTTGATGTTGTTGCACCTGTTACGTTGTCAATCGCACCACGAGGCTCTCATGAGTGCGCTGAATGCAACGCTGAAATAACGCCGCCACCCCCATTCTCTCATATGACGAAAATAAGGATCAGAGTTCTGATGCTGACCCATAACCGACCCGGTTATTCGGAGTTGGCTCTCTCTCGACTTGTCGAGACCCTCCCCGATGATGCCCGCGTCACGGTCTGGGACAACGGGTCGACGGGCGAAATGATTTCAATTCTCAAAAAGTTCGAACGCCATCCTCGCATCGAACGCATCGTTTACAATCGAACCAACGAAAAACTCCGCGTGCCGACCAATTGGTTTTGGCAATCGATCGGTGAGGCTGAGTATGTCAGCAAAGTCGATGACGACGGCATGATGCCCGATAATTGGACGCAAATTCTCGAGCAGGCCCATCGCGATATTCCGCAGGCCGGTGTTCTTGGAACGTGGCGTTTTCCCGACGAAGATTTTGCGCCAGAACTCGCAAAGAAAAAAATCCAGCAGTTCGGCGATCATCAGTTGCTGCGAAACTGTTGGGTCGAAGGGTCAGGTTATTTAATGAAGCGCCAGGTCATCGAAAAGATCGGTCTCATCAGAGATCGCGAATCGTTCACCACGTATTGCGTCCGCGCTGCCGCAGCCGGTTTTATCAACGGTTGGTATTTTCCGTTTTTGTATCAGGAACACATGGACGACCCGCGTGCGCCGCATACAGAAATGAAAACCGAAGCCGATTTCCGCCGGCTTCAACCCCTCAGCGCATCCACGTTCAAGGTCGATTCAATCGACGACTGGACCAATAAGCTCAGGCAAATCGCCAAAAGTTTGCAGTCCTGTTCATACGATCCGGATGATTATCTCGGCCGAAAGGTATGGGTTAAGCAAAAGATGTGCAGATTGCTGCGCAAACCGTACTCGCCTAAGGCTTAACAACTAGATACCATAACCCGGTTCTTGTGTCCGATTTCCTCGTCAGTTTTAATTCCACGATTGCGCACCCGCCGCTCTTGCCGCTGCTGCGCTTGCCTTATGGCGAACAAGCGCCAAACGGGAGGGTTCTCTCGTTTCAATGCGGTTCGATTGGCATTCTCGAAGATAAGATCGCGCTCGGCCGCAACGTCGTGACCCGCGACCAACTCGTCTTTGCGTGGGTCGGCGATCTCGTCCCACCTCCAGGGCAGAGCATCGAAAAGGCGTTCGGCCGCATCGCTCCTGCAACCACCAGCGACGACTTCAGAAAAACACTTCAGAATTCAGGTCTGCTGGAATCAGTCGGCGGCGGTTTCGCCGCAATATTGGCGAACGATCATTGCATCGCGCTCATTACTGACCCGCTCGCCAGTGTTCAGGTTTATATTGGTTCAAACGCGGACGGCCAGATCGTTGCCGCCGGTACTCATGCCGACATCGTTGCAGCACTGACCGGTGTCGATGCCATTGATCCTGCGTCCGTTTGCGATTTCATGAACGGTGGCATCGCGTGTTGCCCGCACACGATTCACAAACACGTGCGCGAACTCGCTCCCGGTACCGTGGCCTTGTTCACCCGACAACCAGACCAGACCGTTCGCTGTGACGAATTTCAATATTGGGTTCCGCCAGCGGAACTCACTGGACGAATTGACCAGGAAGAACTGATTCGCGAGTTTCTGGCTCGTTGGCAACACGCAGTCACCGCCCGTTGCGATGGTGAAACGCTAGGCATCACGTTGAGCGGTGGCCTGGATTCGCGGCTCGTCATGGCCTCGGTGCCTCGTGAGAAAAAGGCGATTGGATTAACTCTTTGCGACGAAATAAATCGCGAAGCCCGCATCGCCCGCGCTGTCGCCCAGTGCTATGACCGCGAATGGCGGACTCTTCAGCGCGATCCGGAATATTTAGGCCGCACCGCCGTTGATTCCATTCGCCTGATGGGTTGCGAAGGCGAATGGCAACATGCGCATTGCCTCGGGTTCGTCGAATCGCTCCGTAGCATGGGTGTTGATACCGTCTTCACCGGCCTCTACATGGACAACAATTTTAAGGGGTATTACGCGAAAGACATCGCGCGGATCGGCCGCGCTGGCGGTCTGCTCCCCGCAGTCTACAAACCGATTTCGTTGGATTACGTGAACCAGATCGGACCGTTTTGCCGGGACCAAATAAAAACCGAGTTGTTCAACGAATCGGTGGCACGCCGCCAACGGTTCTATGATCAGCATTTTGCCCGCAACCGTTCAAGCCAATGGGAATGGCTTGATGGCTACCCAAACTCTCAGGCCAGCGACAATACTGGCTGGGTTGCCGAACGTCGCGTCATGCGGTTGCGCCTGCCTGTCATGGACCGTCCACTGGTTGAACTCGCTTTCCAGATCCCCGCGACACTGAAAGCGGATGGTCAGTTCTTTGAGCAAGCCATCGCCCGCACCCTCGGCCCGGGTTGCCACATTGCCAATGCCAACGATGGAGTTCGTCCAGGCAGCGGCCACTGGTCGCGCCTCGCCCAAC
>JAQGOW010000636.1 GCA_028293405.1 Verrucomicrobiales bacterium | reverse complement strand
TGTCCTGAAGGATACGAATCGGGTGTTGTTCTGTAATAACGAAGACGGCGCGAAGACGAAGACGAGGATTTGGTTCGTGCCGCCGCCGTCGAAGCGCTACGGGTGCGCGTTTGTCGGCTATGACGATGGCTGGGAACAAGGAGGAATGAACTCGGAGGGGCTGGCGTGTGATTGGCTGGCCGGTTGGCGCGAGTCGTGGACTACGGACCCGCAGTTGCCGAAAGTTAAGAGTAACTGCCAAGTCCTCGAGGCGTGCGCAACGGTGGACGAGGCAATCGCGTTTTATCGCGAGCACGCGGAACCGGGGTTCTGGTATTCGAAGGTGTTGTTGACGGATAAAAGCGGCGCTTCTGTTTTGATTGGCGCGCACGACGGCAAATTGCAGGTGGAGCGAACAGCGGAGTCGCGCGGGCTTGGTTACGGAGGCGAAACTCTGGAGCGGTGGATGGCGCATTCATCTGAGCCAACAGTCACAAACGGGGTCAAGATTTTGCGGGCTTGTTTGCAGAAGGGAAAATATGCGACGAAGTACTTTAATGTTTTTGATGTGAAGTCAGGCGACTTGATGCTGTATCCGTTTCCGAAAAAGGATACGGAGGTGAAGCTGAATCTCGCGGTCGAGTTGGCGAAGGGGCCGCACTATTACGACATGCCGAAGTTGCAAAAGCAGATGAAACAAGCGCCGCGGCCGTTGTTGGCTAATATGAAGAAGCATTGAGCATTGGTGGTAAAGCGGAACATAGGTCTTCGGTGGTGGTTTGCGGGTATCGTGTCAAAGACTATTGCGGACTTCATAGGTAAGGTTTATAACAAACCCATGTTCCCCGGTAATCGATGTTTGGCCTCGCGTGGCTATTCCTCGCGCGCGTTTACTTTGATCGAGCTGCTGGTGGTGATTGCCATCATCGCCATTCTTGCGTCGATGTTGTTGCCGGCGTTGGCGCGGGCTAAGGCCAGCGCGGTGAAGGTGCAGTGCGCCAGTAATCTGAAGCAGTGGGGCGTGGCGATCTCGATGTATGCGGGGGAGAATCGGAATTATATTCCGGACAACAGCAAGGGGTCGGATTTGAGCTGGATGTCGCCGGATCTGAACGCGTTTTACAGAGGGTATTTGAATCCAAATCGACGCGGCACGTCACAGCATTCGCGCGGAATTCAAGATGTGCTGTATTGCCCGACGGATGAGTGGCATCGGGCGGCGGAAACGACAATCAGTTCTGATTCAAATCCGCAGTTGATCGGTTATTTTTCAATGCCGGCGCGCGAGAATAATGCGGGGAATACGTGGAACTATAATTCGGCCGGTTTGGCGGAATGGCATTTTAAAAAGAAGTTGGGCGATAAGTTTCGGAATGCGCCGATCATGAGTGATCGGTTGCAGTCGACTGGTTCGTGGAATGTGAGTGCGAACACAGGGTCGCTCGCGTGGTCGGCGTCCATCGGTGGAGTGACGTATCCAACGGCGAGCCATCGTGACAGCAAGGGTGTTCCGATCGGCGGGAATTTTCTCTACGAGGACGGGCGGGTGCAATGGTATCCGTTCAAATTGGCGAATGCGCGGGGGACAATCGATGTGGGGTCGATGACCGGGAGTTGGGTCTTGTTTTATAAGCCGCCGAATGTGGTGACGAATTAGGCGGCGGAACGTCTGGCTAGGGCTAGCGTAGGCTTCGCGCCGAACGGCGGCAATCCTCACCATCTTCTTTAACTCTGTCTCACGGGCGCAGTATCCACGCGGAGTTGTGCGGGGTGAATCCGATTTTGGGATAGTAGGCTTCGGCTTTCGGGGCGGCGAGCAGGACGATGAATGCTTTTGGGCCGAGTTGGAATTGGGTTTGGCGGATGAGTTCTTTGCCGATGCCCTGGTTTTGATACGCCTCGTCGACCGCGAGGTCGGAGAGGTAACAGCAGTATTCGAAATCGGTCACGGAACGGGCAACGCCGATCAGTTTGTCGCCATCCCACGCAGTGCAGAGGATGTCGCAATGTCGGAGCATCGCCTGGATACGATCGGGTTCGTTGACGGGACGACGTTCGGCCAGGGTGGAACGTTTTAGGATGTCAATGAACTGCGCGTCGGTGATTTGGCGGGAGTTGGAGTATTCAATGGCCATGCTCGTTGTGAGGATGGCGAAGCGAGTGGGGTGGCGCAGTAAGAAAGTTGGGTCGGCGGTATCACCCGATTCAGCACGATCAGCGCCCACAAATCAGGGACTCGCCGAAGCCGGGATAAGGTGTTATATTAGTGACAGAATGAAATCGCTTAAGTTGGTTTTGTTGGCTGTCGGTGTCGGATCGAGTGTCGCGGCGTTCGCGCAAGTTGTTCCGACGGGTGCACATCCTGCGGCCGGGTATGTTCACCCGGCGGCGAGTCAAACGCATCCTGCGGCAGCTGATTCGCATCCAGCTAAAGCAGACCTACACCCGGCTGCGCCAGTCGAGATTCACCCCGCTAATCCCGGTTATAAAGCGGCGAACGCGGCGGATAGCTTCGCAGGAGTATCGGCGCCACAGGCGTTCGCGACGAATAGTATCAATCCGACATCGTCGACGCCTGTGGAGACATTTGTTACGCCAACGTTTGTTCCGGAACCTACTCAGGTGCAGACCTCGACCAATTCTTCTACGAAAACGGTCACGACGCCGACGGATCAGACTAATGTTAGTCAGCCTTAAACGGCGGTTGTTCGGCGACGAGAAAGAAAAAAAAAATCGCCGACGTATTCACATCGGCGATTTCTCGATTTGATTTGGCTTAGACCCTGCCGAGCAGGATCAAGATCAAACAGATTATCAGAATGATCCCAAACGCGGATCGGAAGTTATGCCGCCACGCGCCCGAGTATCCGATGCGCGGGAGGAAAACGAGCAGGAACGCCACAAGTCCAGCGAACCACCAGAATGCCATTGGCATAACATCTCTCCGCAACGTGGCTCAGCCTACGGACGGCTGGCACCACTATTGACACTGCCACTCGCTCCAGCGCCGTTGACGTTTCCCTGAACGCGTGCGCCTGCGCCGGCCGGTTCGTTGATCGAACCGCGATAGTAACCACCTGTAGTCGGTGCGGGCGAAGTCGGTGCACCTGGATTTTGCGGCAATTGGTTTTTGACGATAAGATCGTTTTTAACCCATTGAACGCCATTGACCCGGCGAGCGACTTCGGCAGCGCGATCTTTCTCCATCTGCGTGTCGACGAAACCGCTGAGCTGGACTTTGCTGTGGTAGGTTTTGACTTTGACCTGGGTGCCGCGGACGCATGGGTCCGCGAGCAGGTCAGCTTTCACTTTGGCAGTGGTCGATTTGTCGTCGATGTAAGCGCCAGTGGAGCGGTGGTAACGGTCACCCGCGCAACCGACGAACACGACGGAAAGTGCTGCTGCTAAAACGATATTTTTAATGGTTTTCATTTTGTCCTTTTGTTTTCCCGACCGGCTTACAGGAGGACCGCGCCTACGCGCGATCCGCCTGCTGGAAAGTCCGGTTATGGATTGGTGTTTACGCGGCCTTCAACCTTTGCGCCACCGGCCTGGCCCTGAATTTGGGCTCCGCCGTTGTCATTGTTCAACTGGCCTTGGGTGTTGTAGGAACGACCCGCACCAGCTGCTTCGGGACGCAGTTGCAGATTGTTCTGCACATTGACGACGCCGGAGGTGTTGCGCGCGATTTCTTCGGCGCGTTGTTTCTGTTGATCGTTATCAACAAAACCGTTGAGTTGCACGTTGCCCTGGAAGGTATCAACGTTGATTTCGTGCGCTTTAACGGCGCTGTCACCAATCATCTTGGATTTGACTTTGGCGGTAATGGCCGAGTCATCCACATAAGTTCCGGCAGTGCGGTGTGTTGAGCCACCTTCCGAGCTCTTACAGCCCGTCGTCAGCAACGTGCCGACACCCAACACCGAAACTGCCACCAGCATGATCATCCTGATTTGTTTTTTCATATATATTACTCCGTAGAGGTTCCGTCAGAATTTCGCACAGGAGGTGTTATTGACAATGCGGAGACGCGCCCGAATAACATTTAGTCAAATCCACGAGCAGGCTTGCAGAGAAGGCGGAAGGGGTTGTTCCGAAAGGAACTATTCCGAAACGACGCGCATGGCGTCTTGAATGCGGCGGTAATCAGGATACTCGTCAGGCCTGGCTTTTACCCATTGCCCGAGCGACTGCACAATTTTCGGCACTTTCCATTTCCAATGTTCGACGTGGCCGTCGGCAAAGGAAAGGTTGGCGCCCTGATTATGGCGGTTGGCGGGCATGTCCCACCATTGGTTATCATAGGGCGGCTGAGGAAATCCGAATTGGGCGTCGTACAAGGTATCTTCATGTTCGTCAATGAAGACAAAGAGTTTGGACGGAGGCGGGTTGGTAATTTGAGTGAGTTTTTCGAAACAGGGCTGGCGGTCGCCGATGCTCATTCCAGAGTAGGGATTGTAGACCCAACCGTAGGCGTTTACGGATTGGCTCATATTGTAGCTACGGTTTCGAAGCTGCGGGAGTTTATTGCCGGAATCGTCTTCGATGGTGGAGCGGTCCGCGGGACAATGGTAGATGCCGAGCTGGGTGTTGTATGGAAAGAGAAGGCCGGTTTTGATGTTGTCGGCATTAGTGTCAGTGCGGGCGTTATCCGAGCACCACGAGTATTCTTTGATGTAACCGTTGTTGCTGACCGTGCCAAAGTTGTAAACAAAGGCATTGGGCACGACGTAGTCCTGGTAGTCGCCGGGATACATCTGCCAGCAGAGTTGGAGCTGTTTGAGGTTGTTTTGACAGGAGATGGTCAGGGCGCGTTGCTTCGCGGCGGCAAGACTCGGAAGCAATATGGCGGCAAGAATTGCAATTATTGCGATGACGACGAGGAGTTCGATCAACGTAAAGGCGTTGCGAGTTTCGTGAGAGGCGGATGGTTGGCCGCGTCCAATTGGGAACATGCCGCTCATGGGCCGGGTTGCTGCGACGAGATTAACAGATTGAGGTGACGGCTCAACCATAAACGGGTTTGAACCACCATGACACAAAATCGAAGCAGAATCAAAAGAGGAGGAGGTCGAGGAGGGACGTGCCTTTTGTCGTCAGGTCCCAGCGTTTACCGTGTTGTTTTACGAGTTTGCGGCAGGGGTTTTTGGCGTATTCAGCGGTGTTGACGCCGAGGAGTTGATATTTTGGCCCACTCTTTATTTCGGCGGCGGTGTGGGGAATAAGTTGCAAGGGAAGGCCGTTGTAGTCTACGGCGATTTCGTATCCGGCGATGGTTTTTTTGTCGAGGTTGCGCTCAACGATTAGGGCGTGGTAATGGCGGAGAAATGGGAAATCCGTTTTGCGAACGAGGACGCGGAAGAGTTCCGTCCGGGTTTGAAGAAATTGAGCGAGGTTGAATTCGGCACCTTGGGTGCGCTCGGCTTCGAACACTAACTTGGGATCGATGCCGACAAGGTTTTGGCCATTCCATTCACCGTGATCGTTGTGTTGGCCGGGAAGGTTTTTCTTGTGCCATCTCGAGTAGTTGTCGCTGTAGAGGAGGTTGAGTTCGAAATGGACGTGGGCCCGTTCTTTGGTGATGCGCTCGCGGGTGTTGCTGGTGCGGCCCATGGTCGCGATGGGTTCGCTGGTTTTCACCTGTTGGCCGATTTTGAGGCCCTCGCGAATGGCGCTCAAGTGGGCGTATAAGGAATAGACTTCGATGCCGTCTACCATATGGCGCACGATGACGTAGCGGCCGTAGTTCGAAAGCTCCGGATGGTTGCTGATATAGGCGACGGTGCCGTCAGCCGTGGCTAAGACGGGATCCGTCGGTTCACCGTGTTTGTCGCGCTGGAGGCATTTGATGTCCAGGCCCTCATGCATCTGCCAACCGTCAGAACGGACGCAGCCGAAACAGCCGCTTTCCCAAGGTTTGCCGGTGGTGCCAACGAAAAACTTTTCGCCGGCATTTTTTTCCAAGAGGGCGTGGTTGGCGGTGGGGAGGTGGAAGGGTTGCGCGTGAGCGGAGAAGCTCCAAACACCAAGCACCAAGCTCCAGAGAAGCTTCCAAAGTTCAAGAGTGCGACGGCTTTTGAATTTTGGAGCTTCGAGCTTTTCCATTTTGCTACTGACGAAAACTCGGTCGGTTGCTTCAAAACTTCTTGCGCGCTTTTTCGGCGACGTTGTTCAAGCCGCGCACGAAGCGCTGGGCTTCTTCGAGGGTCAGGTCAGGCGTGAAGGTGAAAACGCCGTTGGAAATTCTGTGTGCGAGGATCGGTGCGGCGACCCAATGTGATTCGGGAAATTGCGCCAGGACGGCGACGCGACGGCCTTTGTTGGAGGTTGAGACCATGTCTAATTGGAACATGCCGTGATCGCTAAAATTCAGTGCGATGGCGAAGCCGCCGGGGTTCGCGAGGATTTCTGCGTGGTGCAGTTCGCCTTCGCTCAGAAATGGTTCGCGATCGACGTTGACGGGGATGCGTTGCTTCGTGACGAGCACGACACCGCTGGCGCCGTTGTCATCGGTTTGTGGCGTGTCGAGGTGCAAGCGAACGGTCGATTGCTCCTTTTTTTGTTTGGATTTTTCACTCGTCGCACATCCCGCGATGAGAATTGCGAGGATGAAATAGAGATTGAACGATGCGAACACCTTCTTCATATTGCCGCGAATACAAGACGAGAATCAGCAGACAAAGTAAAGTTTTGTAATTGGTTATCTGAAATCAGAACTCTAAAAACGAAAAAATTATGGGCCAACAATCGAACAAAGTTATCAAACGCAGCCGTCGTGACGCATACATCAAACGCAAAAAAGTAGCGGCGAAGACAAAGACGGCGACGAAGAAAAAGGCTTAACGCCGAAATAATTTCCACTGTGGAGTAGCCACAGAGGCGCAGAGACACAGAGCGAAACAAAGCGCTTTGTGCCTGTGTGGCTCTGTGGTTTATTTTTTGTCCGAAAACCGGGCGAGCCTGAGTGCGTTGCCGATGACGACGAGATCGGACAGGCCCATTGCCGCTGCGCACAGGACTGGGCTCAAAAATCCGAGTGCCGCCAGTGGGACTGCGGCGGCGTTGTAGAAGAATGCCCAGAAAAGATTTTGTTTGATGGTGCGCAACGTCGCGCGCGCCAACCCAAGTGCTTCGACAACTCCGCCGATGTCGGATTTTAGGAGGATGATGTCCGCGGCTTCGTTGGCGATGTCGCTGGCTTGACTGACCGCGATTCCTAAATCGGCTTGTTTTAGCGCGGGGGCGTCGTTGATGCCGTCCCCGACGAATGCGATGCGATCGCCTTTGTCCTGTAGCTGTTTCACGAGCGCAGATTTTTCTTCGGGTCGGATTTCGGCGAAGACGTTTTCCGTTGGGATGCCAGCTTGTTCCGCGATCGCTTTTGCGGTGCGCGGATTGTCGCCGGTGACCAGGTAAACTTTCAGGCCGCGTTTGGTAATGCGTTCTATAACAGCACGGGCATTTGCGTGGATTTCATCCTGCAAAGCAATCGCGGCAATGAGGTCGCTGTTGATGCTCAAACCTAGGACCGTTGTACCGCGGGTGGTCCATTCGTCGACGAATTTCGCGGCGACATCCGTGTTCACGCCGGCTTTGTTGAGTGACGTGATCGAGCCTAACCGAGCAAACCCGGCAGCGGTGTCGGCCTCAACGCCCGCGCCACGGGTTTCGCGCCAATTTTTCAAATCAACTTTGCCGGACGAATCTTTTGCGACGGCTTTGCTCAATGGATGGTTCGACGCATTCGCGAGTGCACTGGCTAGGTCGCGAGCGGGCAGGGGAGATGAGCCGAATTCTTCGAATGCGACCACGGCTGGCTTGCCTTTGGTGAGCGTGCCGGTTTTGTCGAAGGCGATGGCGGTGATCTCGCCGGCGCGTTCGAGAGCGATGCCGTCCCGGATCAAGATGCCGCGCCGAGCGGCTGCATTGCTGCCGGCCATAATAGATATCGGCGTCGCAAGGCCCATGGCGCATGGGCAGGCGACGATTAACACACCTGCGGCACAAATAATCGCCGCCGTGATGGACGAGGCCGGCACGTGCGATTGCCAGAGATATTGGCCGAGAAAATCGACGACCCGATGCGCCGTCTTGGGAGCAAAGCCCCACCACAGCGCGGTTGCCACTGCGATGCAGACGACAATCGGCACGAACACATTGCTGACGCGATCGGCGAGCCGTTGAATGTTGGCGCGACTATTTTGGGCGCGTTGCACGGCCGCGATGATGTGGGCGAGAGCAGTTCCTTCACCCGTTGCGCTGACGCGCCCGACGAATTGGCCGGTAACATTCATTGTCCCGGCATAAACTTTCGAGCCAATTTCTTTATCGACCGGCAACGACTCGCCCGTGAGCATCGTTTCATCGATGCTTGTTTGACCCTCGGTCAGGTCGGCATCGACCGGAATTCTCTCACCGGGCCGCACTCGAATTAGATCGCCCGAGCGCAGTTCATCGACCGAGACTTCGCGTTCAGTTCCGTTGTCGACCTTGCGCGCGACTTGCGGGGCGAGATGGAGCAGTGATTTGAGTGAACTTTCCGCGCGTGTCGCTGCTAAAGCTTCCATCCAATGCCCAACGCTGATCAGTGTGATGATTGCAGCCGATTCCATGAAGTAGAGATGGCCGCCGGCGCCCGACAATAAAACCCAGACGCTGTAGGCGAAGGCAGTTGTCGAACCGAGCGACACTAGCGTGTCCATGTTCGAAGCGCCTTGTTTTATTTGGCGCCATGCGCCGCGGTAAAATCGCGCGCCGCACGCAATCTGGACTATCGACGCGAGCACAAAGGCGGTCCATTGAAACCACTGTTGATGGTCGAGGTGAAGTAGCCATTCACCGACCACCAAAAAAGCCGTGACGCTGCCCCCGACTACGGCGTTGAATCGCCAGCCGTCGAGAGGCGACCATTGATTGCGCGCGGGCTGTATTGCCGACAAGACCTCGGCTTGATAACCAGCTTCTTTGATCGCGCGGATCAAGGGATCGGTGCTCTGCGAGCCGTTGCTCCAGCGCACTCGTGCGCGGCCTTCCTGTAGCGACACCTCAGCGCTAGCCACGCCCGCCACTGCGCGCAAGGCTTGCGTCACGCTATTCGCGCAACCGGTGCAGTTCATCCCTCGCACCACCAGGTCAGTATTGGCAGATGCCATAAGTAACTATGGTTCGATACAGAGGCAAATCCAACGCGCAAATCGGCTCGTTAAGATTAGAATGTTAGCTGAGTGAAATCTCCTCGATTCATCGTTGCGATTGTCTTCTGAATGAGTTCGGCGGCGGCCTCGATGTCGCGGAGTTTGTTTGATGAGCTAAAGTGAGAAGTTCACCGTTTTTGATTCCACCCCAATCACATTTCTGTGCCGTGGCGCAATCGTGACCGGCAAGAAGTTTGTGCATCGGCCAAGGCACGCACTCATCCAAGAGGATTTTCATGCCGCCGTTGCGGACAGTAGAACTCGTTCAGAACATTCCAACATGCGGCACGCCATCTCGCGCGTGACTGAAGGGAAGCACTCTAGAAATTGATCGAGCGTGTAATTGTCTTCAAGGTATTCGAAAAGTGTCTTCACCGGAACGCGCGTTCCTTTAAAAACAGGTGTTCCGCCGAGAATCTCGGAATCGACTGTAATTAGATCGTTCGGAACCATATGGTCAACGTAGCGGGAACTCTCCGCCCTGTAAATCTCAGTGTTCCTCGCTCGCGTCACCAGGGTTCTTTGCAGGAGCGCTAGAATTCCGGAAAAAAAGCGTTGACACAGGTAGGGGGCGCACTTAGCTTCTGTGCCAGTTATCGGGTAAATAGCTATAAATCAGCAGCCCCGAAGCTTTTTCTTTTGAAATTGCTGGGGATGTTGGTTTTTTGTCGTTATATACGAAAAGGTAATTTTCGGTGCGTTTACGAAGGCGTAAATGCGATGATGACACGCAAAGATTTTGAAGCTTTGCCCATGTAGCTCAGTTGGTAGAGCACGTCCTTGGTAAGGACGAGGTCATCAGTTCAATCCTGATCATGGGCTCCATTTTTTGGGAAGGTTGAAGGATGAGGGGCAGCGTGGTAGGGCGTCCAGTCAGGTCAGATTTGCAGAGACATCGCGGCGGCTGAGGCCGTTTGCGGCGAGAACGAACCGTTAACTGTTAACAAATAAAGTAGAACAAACTAAACACAGGAGTCAGCAATGGCAAAAGAAGCATTTCAACGTACTAAACCACACGTCAACGTCGGTACCATCGGCCACGTCGACCATGGCAAATCCACCCTCACAGCCGGCATTGTCGAAGTGCAATCCAAAAAAGGAATGGCACAGCCCATCAGCTACGCTGATAT
>JAQGOW010000619.1 GCA_028293405.1 Verrucomicrobiales bacterium | reverse complement strand
CAGCGCATACCACGACATCGCCACTGGCAATAACACCAGCAGCGGCAGTCCGAATTCATTTTACGCCGTGCCCGGTTACGACCTTTGCACAGGTTGGGGAACGCCTAATGGAAGTGCGTTCATCGACGCGTTGGTCGGACCAACGGATGTCCTGACGATTTCGCCCGGAGGAGGTTTCGTGGCAAATGGCCCGGTCGGCGGTCCGTTCGATGTGACCAGTATCAGTTTTACGATCACGAATACGAGCAGCAGTTCGGTGAATTGGCAGGCTTACAGCAGCGTGTACTGGTTATCCATTTCGCCAGCGGCGTCCACGGTGGCAGGGCACGGAGCTGGCTCGGTTGATGCGAGTTTGAACGCGAACGCGTACACGTTGCCAGAAGGCATTTACACCGCGACCGTCGCTGTCAGCAATAAGAACAATGGCGTCTGTCAAACGCGCGATTTCACCCTGACTGTTCTTGGCGCTCCAGTGATCACGGTCGGGCCCGAAAGCCAAACCGCCAACCAAGGTGACTCGGTCACATTCACCGCAGCAGCGCGTGGGCTAGGTGCGTTGCATTACCAATGGACGCATAACGCAGGCGCGATTTCGAGTGCGACGGACGCCACGTTAACTTTGAACAACGTGACCGCTTCAGATGCAGGCTCGTACAATGTCGTGGTCTCCAACTCTGCGGGCGACGCAACCAGTTCAAACGCTGTGCTAATCGTCTACGGACGTCCGCCGAATGATACCTGCGCGACGGCTTTTGCCATCAGCAATGACAAATATGCAAACATGCAATCGACGTTGCTTGCGACGAGCGTCGGGGATCAGCCTTCGAATTGTGTAACGAATTTTGGCAAGGCCGTTTGGTACTCATGGACAGCGCCGAGCGATGGATGGGTCACCGTCGACACGATCGGAAGCGGCTTTGATACAGTGTTGGCCGCGTTTTCGGGCAGTTGCGGCGCACTAACGAGTGTCGATTGCGATGATGACAGCGGCGGGAATTTAAACGCGAAACTCAGCCACGCCGTCCACGCAGGGGTCACCTATTTTTACGAAGCCGGCGGTTATGCATTCGCAACGGGCCAACTCGTGTTCCACTTCAGCTTGGTGCAGCCCCTTACCATTGATTCACAACCGATCGATCAACCGACTGCTTACGCCGCGAACGCAACATTCTCGGTGACCGCGACCGGAGGGCAAGGTCTGTTGCATTATCAATGGTATTCCACCCGCAATAATGGTTTGACCGGAACGAAAGTGCTCCATCAAACGAACGATTGGCTTATGCTGCAACGCGCTTCAGCTGCGCAAGCACCGGGATATTATGCTGTCGTCTCCGACTCGTTCAGCCCACCAAACATCGTCACCAGCAAAACCGCGAAAGTGATGCTTTATACAGCACCTCGTTTCATCGTTCAGCCATTGAACCTGACGAGGATCGCCGGCAATAACATCGCCTTCCGGGCAGTAGCCGCGGGCACAGCACCGTTGACGTATCAATGGAACTTCGATGGAACACCGATTTTTGGCGCGACGTCGACATTGCTTTCATGCACAAATATTCAGACGAGCGATATCGGCCATTTCCAGTGCGTAGTTACTGGAGCTTACGGCAGCACGGCCATGACCGGCTTGATGCGCGGGAATCTGACCGTCACTCCTGACACGGATTTTCCGCTGGTTGGAATCCTGCAACCGGGGAGAAATTCATTATTCACCAACGGAACGGTTGTGTTCGGACAAACGAACGTCGCGCCCGAGTTGAACTTGTCTGGCCGCGCGTACGATCACGGACTCATCACAAACGTGACGATTACCCGCACATTTCCCACAAACGCGCCGTTCGCGAACGTCGCCGGACTGACCGGGACGACACCGGGTTCAAAGGTTTGGATTGCCCATGCCACGCTTGTGCCGGGTGTGAATACCTTTGTTGCCACCGCGACCGATTCCGCTGGGCACAGCACTCGCAGTTTGCCGGCTAGTTACGTGTTGAAGAACCGCTAATCGGTCGAAACGCGCTTCAGATTCGGCTCCGGCACTGTGTTTGGAAATTCTGGATTCAGCCACGAACGCAATTTTCGCTCGGCCTGGCGTTCGCGATGCGCATTCTCATACACGCGCACAGTTTCCAATGCGGTACGACGCCAATCGAATTTCGCGGCACGTTCCAAACCGGCAGTGCGTAACTGGGTGCGCGCGGCGTTGTCCGTCGCGATTCGTTGCATTGCGAGTCGAATCGAATCGATTTGTTCAGGATTCACGATGTATGCAGCGTCGCCAACGACTTCCGCCAGAGCGCCTCGCGGCGAAACAATCACCGGACAACCACAGGCCATTGCTTCGATCGGCGGCATGCCGAAACCTTCGTAAAGCGATGGATAAACGAAGACGTCCGCCGCGCGATAGAGGTCTGGCAAATCGGCGTCTGAAACGAATCCGAGCATGTGAATGTCATCAGCGTACGGCGATTCTTTCGCTGCGCGATGAATGACATCCGCTCCATGCCAATCGCCTCCAGCGAGCACGAGCTTCCAATTCGAATCCGTCACTTCTTTGAACTGGTTGAAAGCTTGAATCAGCCGCCAATGATTTTTCGCCGGATGTTCCAGGCGCGAAACGTACAAGAAACATGGCGCGTCACGGTTGAATCGGTTCGGCTGAGCTGGAGAAAAGCGGCAGTGATCAACGCCGTTGTGGATCACCGACATATGCTCTTTGGCCAGCCCAAAATATTTCTGGATGTCGGTTGCTGTCGTGTGACTGATCGCAATAATTTTGTCCTGTCGCCAAACCAACGAACGCGCCACCACCCGGCCGTAAAACATGCGCGCGAGGTCATACTTTCCTTTGACCTCAAACGCAGCGCAATCGTGAACAGTCCCGACGCGTGCGCATGATTTCGTCCAGAGCAGTCGTCGATACGACGGCACGTGCATGACATCAATTCCAAGTTCGCGCACGAGTGCCGGCAAACGTAATTGATGCCAAAGGATGTCTTTGATCGGAGACCGAAAGCGTTCCGGGACGGTGACGATTTTGGCGCGACCTTCCGCGAAGTTGAATAAGTGCGTGTCGCTCTCAAGAACGAACAATACGTATTCGTGTCCGCTTGGTTGATCGAGGAGCGCGCGCACCAGACCAAAAACATATTGGCCAATGCCGCTGCGACCGCGGGCAACGACCGAGGTCGAAATGCCAATTTTCACGCCACGCCTCCACCGACAACCAAAGAATGGACTTTGGACATTTCGAGGACGTTACGCACCGCCGGCCGAATTCCGGTAAACACCAACTCGACACCTTGTTGTTGCGCAGTTTTCTTAGCGCGTAACATCAGTCCTGCGCCAGCGGTGTCGATGAACTGCAGGCCGGATAGATCAATGTAACAGCGCCGATCACGCGTC
>JAQGOW010000611.1 GCA_028293405.1 Verrucomicrobiales bacterium | reverse complement strand
GGTATCGTGATCAGATATGAACCGTCAGGTACTAACACCGCGGACGCGTCCGAGAATACCTGCTTTAGTTGTTCAATTTGTTGCTCGGTAATCGTCATGACATTCCAAAGTTGGCAGGTGGAACACTGTAGAACCGAAGCGGCATCTTCTCTAATGAAAACGCCTCCGCATCCGAAACCTGTTTGTCAGGATCTTTCCCGTGACTCTCGAGATAAATTGCATATCCAGCTTTTTCGGGTGAAAGTTTCGCCCTCACGTCAGCGCCGCTGATTGAAGAAGAATCAGTCTCGTGCTGAGCTCCGTCTAGAAAAAATAAGTATTTCTTCTTCTTTGGCGGCCCGCCAATTTGTTCGTCGTGCAGCAGCCGCTCAACATCTTCGACCAATTTCGTTTCGTCTCGTTTGATCTGCTCAATGTCTTTCTTAATCTCGTTTGAATTGTCCATAGATAGTATTTTTGCGACCGGTCACTCCGTTGCTGTATTGACCTGTGCCTACTATATAAGCACCGCATTTTTGATACTAGCGGAATAAGCACAGTATACCTTACTATCGAGTCATGTTTGACGTGCTGTTTTCTGAACGAGGCCTTTCACTTGACCGACTCCGAGTTCTCATTGAAGTTCACGATGCTGGTAGCATTTCACAATCAGCGCCGGGGGAGCCAGTCAAACAGAGCCAGTACAGCAGACAACTGCGGGAACTTTCTCAGTTCTTTGGTTGTGAGTTGACAGAACGAAACGGCAAAGTCGTCAAACTCACCTCGGATGGTAGTCAATTGGCGGAAATGGCGCGCGGCTTTTTACGTTCGGTCGAGGATTTCTATTTGGAATGCAGAAGCGATCGAACACTATTTACCATTGCAGCGGGAGACAGCCTGGTGCAGTGGTTGATTATTCCAAGAATTGGCGAATTATTGCGAGGGGTGGCTCAATGTCGATTTACGACAATGAGTTTGAGAACGTTTGAAGTCGTAAAACAATTGGCAGACGGCCGAATCGACTTTGGTGTAATAAGAAGAAACGCCTTACCTTCAACCTTAAAAGCGAGTAACGTCGGTACAATCAGCTATACTGCAATTGTCCCTGATCGTCTGCGTCCAAAGAAAATAGCAACCCTTGCGGAACTGTTCACAAGCTGCCCAGTTGCGATGCAAATCACAGACGGCGAGTTCACGAAACAACTCGAGATTATCGCATACGAACATAACCCCAGATTCCGTCCTGCTCTTGCCTGTCAATCATTTCCTCAAACGCTTGCGGCGGTCGCGACGGGATCTTTCGCCGCGGTTCTGCCTGAAATAGCAATAAAAGACATCCCTGCGGCTTCTTATTACAAAATCTGGGAACCCACACTTAAGACACTACAGCGAGATATAGTTTTCGCTTGGAATCCCCGAGTAGTGAAGGTGCGACCTCATGCCGCTCAAATCGTTGCAAATGCGCAAAAGATTTTCCGCATTTAGAATTGCTTGAAACTGCGTACGGGCTTTCCTCTGCAAAAGAGATTGGTTCTTGCGACCAAAGTCGCGCTGATCCCCGTCGCCGTCGAGTGCTTCTTGGCGCCGGAAAAGAAACAATTAAGCTACTGCACATAAACCTAAGTGGATTACGAATAGGGAGCGGGGGAAAATCATCAAGATGCCAGCAGCAAAAACGCGAACGATGATCAACTCGGCCAGTCCGCCATGCGAAGGTGGATACGACGAGGATTGCGCGTTCGTGCCGTTCTGGCCTGCTTGCTGATGGCGAACAAGAATGCAACCGGAATATGCGCCTCCGCATCTTTGCGTTGAACGATCTCTCAATCTTCGTGCCAACAACCCCAACAGAACGCATTTCATAACAAAAAACTGCTGTTTTTGTCTCTCCTGTCTTTCCTCTCTCCCCTGTCTCTACAGTTTTTGCAAGATTAGCTACTTCCCGCCACAATTCCCGACCGTTGCACCCGTTGTGCTGCGACGCCCATTGCGACTGCGATAGATTGAGACACGAAGTGCGGGAATTTGCACGGAAAAGAAAAATTGGAGACTTGGAAGAGAGAAGTGATTCAACCGCTTTCAGGGTTGAATGAGCTGGGCGGATTTAACCCAGCGTAGGTCGAAGCGACCAACACTGGGCTGAGAGATCAGAACTCCTTCGGAGTTCGGGCTGAGGCCAACCAGGAAAACGCGGACAAGGCTGTCCGCGCTCCGGTTTTTCAAAACCGATCCACCGCGACCGTTCGAAATTGAGTGGTGATGTTTCGGCGGGCCTTGATGCTCGTGACAAGGCTCACCACTGCTCCCGTTGCGAACCAAATACCAACAACGAACGCCGGTCCATGGTGCCCGATGCGGGATTCGCTGATTATGAGCAAGAAAGCCAGCAGCCAGCCGGGTGCCAGGATTTGAAGCATCGTCACAATCACGGCGAAATGGTGCTTGCGCGATTTCATCCCGCGCCACATCGCCAGCCAGGTCAGGCCGGGAAAATCGAACGCCAGCGCGAACATTCCGCCGAAGAAAATCATTCCGAACGCGATCATCGTTTCGTCTTGGTTCGTCCGCAATTGCTTCGAAAAATGGACGACGCAAAACATCATCATCGCGTTCATGACGCACAGCACAATCAGCACTCCGCGAAACTGTCGTTTCAATGCCGCGAGTTGTCCTTTGAGGATTTCTTTGATCGGGATCGGCGTGACGAGGAGAAGTTCGAGCGCGCCGCTTTGGCGATCCTCGGCGAAACGGCGGCTGGCTTCGAGCGCGATGAAGATTTTGATCGCAAGATGAGCGGCATACGCCGTGAAAAAAGCGGCACAAAACAAAGGCTCGTTGCCGTTCTTTCGTGTGACGGACAACACCAAAAAACTAAACCAGAGCGGCAGGAGAACAATCAAGGTGGTGCGCACTTGCCGACGCGTCCGGGTGTCGTGCATGCACAAGGAGAAGATCGGATTGCCGTTGTCGATGCGCCGCCTGGCTCCCGCCGCTTTGCGAAACAGCGATTTAAGACGGGACCACAAGATCGGCGTCTCCGCCGTGTTATGCCAAACGCGCGGCAGCAACAAAGTCGCGCCGACGAGGCAAGCCACGGAAATGCCGAGCAACGTCCACAGCGACGACCAATATGCAACTCGGCCGCTGCCAGCACCGTATTCCGTCGCGAATGCTTTGAGGTAAGTGTAAACGGGGCACGGCCAGAGCAGAAAATTGAAGGCGTTATCGGACGGCATTCCCATTGTTCCTTTTTGGGTGGCGAGCGCAATCAACCACCAAAGCGCCGGCATCAGCACCGAGAAAACAAACATCGCCGCGAGAGCCGCAGTGAGAGCGTCCTTCGCCTCGCGGCTTACAACGGATGCGAGCAGTCCAATGCTCAACGAGAAAAATGCGGCGGCGGCGAAGGCGAGTAAGAGTCGCGCAAATTCCGAGCCGGTGACGCCGCCGACCAGAATCGGTAAAGCAAGCACTGGAAAAACGGCGAGTAGTCCGAAGAGAGCGTTGAGAGATGAACCGGCGAGTTTGCCGAAGAGCACGTCGTAAGGTTTTAGGTCGGTGAGGAAGAGCAAGCCGATGGTGCCGTCGCGCTTTTCGGCCGAGATAGAATCGGCCGTTAAAAACAAACCGGAAATGATGGTGAAGCCCAGCGCGAGCATGCCACATGAATTCAGCAGACGTTGGCCGATGACGCGTTGAGAGTCGTTGCGGCTAATGATGAGAACGAGCGTGAACATCACGACCATCGCTGCCGCCGCGCCCGCGCGTGAGCGGTAGGTGGACAGTTGGCGCGACTTAACGGTCAGCTCTCTGGCAACAACAGGGAGAAACGTCATTTCCTCGCCGCAACTCTGTCAACCAAGGGAAGGAATGGAAAGGGTGAAGTTAGCCGAAGCCCAACGTGGGCGTCGCAGTCGGCCTCGCACCGAACGTCGGTCTCGCAATGGCGGAGCCCAAGACGCTGGTGCGTTACCTTAGGCGCCAGGGTTGGCGAAGCTATTGGAGTGCGCCTGTCCTCTGGCGCTTTTGCGCACGAGGCTGGTTGGCGGGGAGTGGTGCTGGTTAGTTAGGAACGTGGACGCGAATGGGAAAAGCGGCAGAAGGCCGACGTCCGCCTCGCTTGCCGCAGTCCAAGACGCTGGCGCGACTTCTTAAGT
>JAQGOW010000064.1 GCA_028293405.1 Verrucomicrobiales bacterium | reverse complement strand
CCTCGTTCAACGACGAGTCATGCGGGCGCATGCGCATCAATTCCTCGTAACGTTCGCCGGCCTTCTCCGTTTCGCCCGCCGCCGCATAAGCCTGGGCGAGTTCGTGAATGACATCGAAATCTTTCGGGTTCGCTTTGATGACGATTTCCAGCGAAAGAATCGCAGTCTTCGGCAGTTCCGCAGCCATCGCAGCATCGGCTAAAAGTTTGTGACCGCCGGTACTGTTGGGATCGGATGTTAAAATTTGCTCGGCTATCTTGAGGGCTTCGAGCGGGTTGTTGCGCAAGGCGAGTTGGCCTTTGGCAACCATTGGCGAAGAGCTGGCTCCGCTGAGCATTTTTTTGAAAAATCCGCTGCTCGAACCGACCTTTTTAAACTGGGTCGCGCGCAAGGCTTCGCGGCATTCGTAAAAGCCGGGTTCCTGTTCCAGCACCGAACTGAAGAAAGCAATGGCGTAGTCGTAGTTCTGGCGTTGGTAAGCAGCTTTGCCCTTGTCGTATTGTTCCCGCACTGTTCTGGAGATTTGCGTGATACTCTTCTCTGCCATAAAAAAATCTTAATTGCTGGCCGTCAAAAATCCACAGTAAACGCGCTGATTAGATGTTTGAGTGACGGATAGTTGTTTGACTTCAATCACGCCTCGTTTGTTCAGCGGTCCGTTACTTGAACGCCGTTTTGTAACCGCCGTGAATAACGCTACGGAGCTGCGCGACGTGTTTCATAAAATCCTCGATCGTCTTGAAACCGCATCGGACCGCCACGCGATAAAGCGGCGCGTCCTCGTTGGGCAACGTCGTTTCACCTTCGAAACTCCACCGTCGCAAAATGCATTCGATGTGCCGCAGTGCGCGATAGCTTTTGATGAACTCGTCTCCGTTCGGAAGCAGATTGGATTCGTTCGCGCGTTGCAACGCTTTGAGCGTATTGGGCTCCGACCAGTCGTGTTCGAGACAAAATGTCTGCGCCATAAACTCCGCGTCAACCAAACCGCCGTGGCCCGTTTTGATGGCAAGACGTTCTTCTCCCTGCGGGGTGCGTTCTTTAGCGATGCGTTCGCGCATCTTCGCGATCTGCAATTTCCAATCGGGCGTATAGGCGGCGATTTTCGCAGGTTTAGAAAAGTCAGCTAACGAGGTTGTGAGTTTTTGGAAAGTTTCGCCGATTTGCATATCACCAGCGACAGCTCTTATACGAGTCAACGATTGAATTTCCCAAAGCGCGGCGCGTTTGCGGTAATATTCTTCGTAAGCCTCAAGCGTGTTGACGAGCAATCCTTTCTCACCGTCAGGGCGAAGGCGCGCATCGGTTTCGAAAACCATTCCTTGCTCGGTCTGCTTCGACAAAAGATCGAGAACTTGCGCGGCCATTTTTTGCAGCGCGGGCAGATTCTTGGTTTTGTTGTCGGCAATGAAAACGATGTCGAGATCCGAACCGTATGTAATTTCCTGCCCGCCGAGTTTGCCGAGGCCGATGATGCAGAAGGGCGTGGCCTTGAGTTTGTTCTTCGCGGTGACGACATCAACCGCGTATTGAAGACACGCCTGCCCAAGCGCGGAGAGTTCGACCATGTTTTGCTCGAAATCGGCGAGGCCGAGAATTTCGCGCAAACCGATGCGCATGAATTCCGCTTGGTGATAGCGTCGAATCCACTTGTGTTGATCCTCGTCCTGCAAACCGTAGCGAAGGTCTTTAAGAATTTCCTCGGCAGTTTTCGAGCGGCGCAACCGACCGCTGACTTCCAGTTCGTCGACGAGGTCAGGCGTGCGAATCGCGGTTTCGGCCAAAAATTCCGAGCGATCAAACAGCATCAGCAACAGCTCGAACAACGACGCTTTTTGCGCCCACATTTCGTAGAGAACCGCGCGCGCGCCGTACGCTGTGATGAAGGAATCAAGCCGGAGCAGCACGCGTTCGGGATCAGACAGCGCCTTGTCCGGCCATTGATTCGGTTGCGGGCAGTGGGCGAGAAATTTGGGCAAGAGTTGGCGCGCCAGTTCGACCGTGCGTTGCGAGACATGGACGTAACCGGGGCCGCGCAGAAAGACGTTCACCATTTTCCACGCTTTGTCGACGTCGCGGAACGCGTGCTCGGCCAGAAGTTTTTTCCATCCAGCCTCGTCCTCATCGTCGGGCAGCGGCTTCGAGTGAGCGTCACTATCAGCGCCTAAAACTCTTTCGTAAATCGCGCGCACGCCACCGGAATGTTCAGCGCGCGCTTTTTCAAATTTGGCCAGCGTGTCAAAACCCATCAACTGCGCCAAACGTTCCCGTGCTTTTCGCTCGATCGGAATCGTGTGCGTTTGCTGATGCGCTTCCATTTGCAAGCGATGTTCGAGGTCGCGGAGAAATAAATAGGCGTCGGTGAGCGCGCTGACTTCGACGCGTTTGAGGTGCTGATACTGTTCAAGTTTTTGCAACGTAGGCAACGTTTGCGAACCTTGCAGAAATGGCGTGTGGCCGGCATGAAGGATTTGCAAGGTTTGCGCCACGAACTCAATTTCGCGAATGCCGCCGCGACCGAGCTTTACATTCCGATCCAACTCGCCGGCTTTAACAACTTCCTGTTCGATACGCTTTTTGACCGCAGCAATTTCCTGCAACGTTCGTTCACTGATCGAGCGCGGATAGCGAAAGGGGTGAATCGTTTCGATAAACTCCATGCCGAGGGAAACATCGCCTGCGACTGGCCGCGCCTTGATCAACATCATGCGCTCCCACGTCTGGCCCCATTGCGAGTAATAATTTTCATAACTATCGAGCGAGCGCGCCAGCGGCCCGGCGTTACCTTCCGGTCGCAAGCGCAAGTCAATGCGGAACAGCATTCCCTCCGACGTGTGCTTGCCGATTTCCGCGACAATCGCTTCCGACAGCCTGGTGAAAAATTGGTGATTGTTCAGGCCTTTACCCGTTTGTTCGCCCGCGCGCGGGGGTGTTTTGAACACGAAGCCTTCGTCGCTATAGACAAATATGACGTCGATGTCCGAACTGTAGTTGAGCTCCTGCCCGCCGAGCTTGCCCAAGCCGATGGTGCAAAAA
>JAQGOW010000563.1 GCA_028293405.1 Verrucomicrobiales bacterium | reverse complement strand
GGTCCCTCGAAAAAATAATTGTCGGGAAAGGTCTGCAACCGCGCCGCCTCGCGCACCGTGAGGCTGCGGCACTGGGACGGGTCGTAGTGGATGAAATAATGTCCGTCTTTGGAAATGTGCGAAGTGACAGTGGTAGATGGGCGTCCCCGGGACTGAACGCGGAAACGGTCATTGAACATGGTCCCGGCGATGGCGGCCGCCACGTTCTCATGTTTTGGTAGCAAGGCTTTGGGGAAGTCTTCAAGACTCGGAGTCTTCTTATTCGTGCGGGCAAACTGGGAGGCAAACAGGTAGCGATGCAAGTCCTCGCGGATATGTCCTCTTGTGGTATGGTTGCAAAAGCCGACCAGATTGGGATCACGCAGCCAGTTCCTAGCAAATTTCGGCGCGGGGTTCCCGGCAACAAATTCGTCACCCCGATTCAAGCCGGTTTTCAATTTTCTCAAAACTTTTCTGATCGCTTTGCGCAAATCCGGCGAAACGGCGAGTTCGGCCATGCTGGGTGAATGGGAGAGGGCACGAACTGCGGCCAGCCAGTTGTCAGCAGTGTCGTCCTCCTTTGACAGTCCGCTGCGCAGGCGCGGGAGGTCGCCGATGGCCTTTTCGATCGGAATGGTAGTTTTGGACCGGCGCAGCAAACCAGGTTGATGTGGCCAATCGGAACGGATGCCGAGCATGATGACGCGGTGCCGGGCTTGGGGCACGCCATACAACTCGGCCCGGACGACATAATCCTCCGGCGGAATTTCGCCCGGCAGGTCACCACGAGGAGACACCAGCGAAAACAGTTTGTAATTCAGCGGCTGCGTCTGGTCGGCTTCGGGAACTGCCGCCAATGGCCCGGCCAAGTCCTTCGTGATTTTCTGGAAGATGCCTTCTTGGCTGACGGTGGCGGACAACATGCCTTTGACATTCTCCATGACAAAAACCGGCGGTCGGTGCATGGCCAGAATACGAAGGTATTGCTGATAGAGAAAATGCTTCTCGTCGGTGGCAAAAGTTGGATCGTTTTTGCGGCGGGAACGGCCCACGAGGGAATAAGCCTGACAGGGTGGACCGCCAATGAGAACCCATTCATCGTGGTCACCGATGGCTTTGCAGATGCGTTCGTCCACGACAGCCGGCGGGAATTCTTCAGAACCCAGTTTTGCGTGCCATGCCTCATTTCGGGCGCTTTCAGCTTTGGCGGGAAATTTTGAGAACAGGTCATCACGCGAAATTCGGCCTTCGAGATAATCGTAATACTCTGGTGGGGCTTGGCGGTGTGGGAATTGGCGGAAGAATGCGCGTAGTTCTAGGGTCTGATGAGCGAAGGAGTCTTTCTCAATAGAAATGCCAATCTTGAAAACGGGCCGAGCACCACGCCGGAACGCAGAAAATCCTTCGCCCAATCCGCCTGGGCCAGCAAACAAATCAACAATCGGGATAGCCATATAATGAAGGACCTTTAGGGCTGCTTTCGTATTTCTGGCTTGACCGTTGAACGTTGAAAGTAACGTGCGATGAGGTCTTTCCGGGGATACAGAAATCGTTCGATTTCGTGAATGGACCAAGGATCGACTGCGAGGCACGCGCCGCGTTTTGAGCGATTTGTGGCAATCTGATCCAACTTATCGTAGAGAGTTGCGTCAATCGTTCGGTTGGTCATGACACCAAAACCGTCCGCCTCAAATTGGTCAACAACATCGCTGATTGATAATTGCGATCCTGACAGTGAACTCCCGGGCGCTGTGGAGAACTTACACTGATAAATCCATTTCTGCGGTGGACACTCGGGTCTCGCCTGCGTCCATGCTTCGATGTCGCGACCACCATCTCTGGAGCGGGATTTGCCGAGTTTTCGCATTCGGTTGGGGTTGAATCTTTCGCATCGGAGCAGGATGTCGTAACAAAGCTGTTCAAATAGCTCATCGTCAAGGAGAGTCCACTGACAAGGGGAGTTGGCTGGTAGACCACAATTTTGATAAAGGACGCCGCAGGCTTTCTCAGCTTCGGCCAAATAACCATGCAAAGCTTCAGGCCTAAGTTTTGATTCAGGTCCAAGGAAAGTCAGCAGTGTAACGTCCTCCAAAGAAACCGTGACGATGCTTCCGTCGCCAGAAACTGACCACTCTTTATGTTGGTTCTCAACCAGGTAATCGCGGTGGATACAGGTGTCCTCCCAATGAACGTCGCTCCGGTAGTTCGTGACTGCCCCAGAGAAAGAACGTAGCTGACGATCTCGCGCCTGCGCCTCGTTCCAAAGACAGTGATGCCAACACTCAGTTGCAACGTTCAAGCAGTTGAAAGGGATTTCGACGCAAACGGAGGAGGAAGCGAGCATCCACGGCAGAAAACCAATCTTTATGGGTGTGGCCTGCAAAAGCTGTGTCTCGGTCGGAGCCGGAGACAATTCCCAATCGAGGTATTCGAGAAGCTGCTTAGTTGAAAAGCCCCTTGGAAGGACCCAAGAATGAGTTGAAGAATAAATGTCAGTGCCAGCCTTTTGGCTGATGAATGATTTCCAAAAACGGTATGCCCAAGTTGGGAACCGGTGATAAATCTCATTTGTCAGCTCCATCTCATCGAAATTCGCTTCCAAGGAATTGACATAATTGGCGACGAAAGAGTCTGCCAACTCTGGGAAGCAAACGATCGGGTAATCGAGCAAAGAGACCTCAAAATCGTTGGCCTTTTTCCTCGCTTGTTCAGTCTCGCCGTTTTCATCGTCAGAAAAGATCAATCCGATTTCTCGCACAGCCGCTTGGCATCCAGTCGGGTTGGCGGGGGTAAATGAGAGGATTTCGCTGTGTGAGTAATTGGTGACTTGGTGGCGATGTGAAAACAAAGAAACGTGCGGCGACAGCAACTCGGCAGCATGTAAAACCCAAGCATAGTCTGAAGCAATGTCCATGGGGTTGTTTGTGCTGCCGATGCTCCCCAATGGAATCGCCAGATCAAAGTTCGTCCCCGGCTTTAGTTCAGGAATCTCATAACCAGGCTCATCCCACCCATCGAGCGTAATTGTATGAATTAAAGTGCGCTGCATATCGGATATTCTATCGAGACAACACTCCTGCCGCTCGCGCGCCTTCAATGATGGTGGCACCATGTTTCGCCTGCTTCGCAGAGGGAGTTCTCGTCCACCCTTGCGCTGAGTAGCCCGCGAGTGTAGCCGCGACGTTCATCGTAAGATCAGAGAATTTCCCTGACTGTCTGGCCCAATTAACAGCAGCCAACCATTGAGCGGCATCAAGTTCCAAGCAGCGTGCGACGTTGTTATGGTCGCTAGTGCTGAGAACTTCCCCGCGAGAAGAAGCTGGAGCATCCTTGAGAACACCAACGTTGGATGGGGTAGATTGACGCAGCTCGCGCTCGATATCACGAGGCACTCGAATATCCAAGGAAAGCATGTGCTCCCATGCCGCCTGACTTTTCAGAATGTTGTCTATATGTACCGTTTGCTTCTGGGAGTAATCCAACAACGCTTTGAAAATGACCGGTGCCCAAAGACGCGCCGTTTCGGCGAGAGAAGTGCTGATTGCCTGGCCTTTCCAAACAGCATCAAGGTCAATGCGACGGGCAGTTTTTTCGGCCAGCAGCGAAACCGCATAAGTGGTGACGTTGATGCGGTAGGCAGTGATGGACTCATCCGCTTTGACAATGCGCTGAACATCGCGGAACAGGATGGCCTTACCGATGTAGCGCCTGAACTCCTCGGGTGAAGGCTCCCACTTGTCCGGCAACTCGCCCAAGTCCGCCTTGATGAACGTCATGAACTGCGTGAAGTTCTTTTGCCCGCCGCGATTGACCACATACGGCAACCCGCACCAGCAATTCTCAAATTTTGCCAATTCCTCCTTGGTGAAACGCTGATGAGTTGGAAACTCCCGGTCGAATTTTTTCCGCAGACCCTCAGTCGTTCCCTCCCGGCTTCTTGCGGTCTGGTAACTGCCGCGCGCACGTTCGTAGAACCATTTGCTGGTCTGGTCGGGCGTCCATTCGCGTTTCGCCACACGCTCCAAGCCGACATGGAAACGGTGATTAGCTTGAAGATCTGTGTCCGTCACCTTGTTTTGACTGTTCGCGTAACGCGAGATATACGGGACAACCTCGTTGAATCGGGCGGGGTCAACTGTGACAATTTTTCCCTGCACATAGACTTTGGAGAGGTCCGCCTCAAATTCCTTTGCCGCACGATGGATTGAGGCGGTCGTCTGCCCGCCGTTGACAATTTGCATTCCCTGCAACTCCAAGATTCCATTTCTGCCATCCTTCAAATGCCCAAAGACAATTTTTTCGGCAACGACAGTGATGCCGTTGTTGTAGGCCATGAAATCCGCCGGGTCATTGCGAAGAGTTTCGAGGATTCCTTTGTTGATCTTGCCTTTGGCCTGGAGGTAGGAGCGGACGTTGAGCTCAAGCAGCCGTGACCCGTGTTCGTCGTAGAGGTCACGAAGCAATGATCCGGGGAAAATTGCCACGCAAGTGCGATACCCTTCATCTTTGGCGTCGAGTCGGACGCAAGGTAATCCGCCATCGGCCTGTTCTCGCAGATCAACATTCAATGCTTCATAACCAGCGCCGCTCTCCCGCAGGCGGCGGAACCGTTCTATGTCCCAAACCTCGTAAGCGGCGGGAACTCCGTGAACCTGAGCCTTGCGCTGCTTCTCCCGCCTCACCGCCAAACGACTGTTGGTAAATAGGAAGAAATTAATCCGGTCAAACTTTCCGCGAAGCTGTTGGATTCGCTCCGCCATGTAGCGCTCGGGCAATGCCGGTTCAAGCTCCTCGTGCAAGCCGTCCAAAGCCCTGCCAAGAAACCTTTCGAGCTTGTTAAACGAAGTGTCTATTTCAGACGCATTCAAGGTCGGGACTTCGGAATGGGGAGGGGCGATGTAAACCGTCAAGAAAAGGTCGAGCCGACTGTCTTCGTCGGGCACACTGTATCCGCTCACCTTGAATGCTGCCGCAGCTTTTCCGTGTTCATAATGACAAACCACTGGTGACTCCAGCACGCCGGCAGCGTCCAACTCATCAGCGAGCCTCCGAGTGTAGCCAAATTCCCGGAACTCAGCAGGGTCGCCGGCATTCGGCTGCACGTCTGCGGTGATGTCGCTTTCAATCGCGTTCAGGAATGCTAGGAGTTCAGGTTGGTCAGCCATAGGAGGAAATGATGCGCGTCCAAAAATCAGGTTCAGTGATCTGGAACTGTAGCGCTGCCGAGAGGTTCAAAGTGTAGGAAACCTCCGACACACCCGACGGCAAGCTGGATTCGAGGAGGCGGGGAAAGCCCTCACCAACATTGAATATATCGAAGTGACGGGGCGTAAATCCCCAGCCATCAAACTCGTTTGGCGTCCCTTCCACGAATCCCGCCTCCAATAACCGGTCGTTGAGGACAGATAATGCGTCGGGTGAAATTGCTGCGAGCGACACCTTCAAGGCTGCAACAAGCTGCGGGAGCGTTCTGCCACTGCCTTGCCGAAAATCAAACGCGTAGTGAGCGAGAAACAAACCTTGCAGGCCGGTGGAATCTAACTGACGGGCATTTGTGATCCGAACTTTGTCAATTTCGTTGCCTGTGGTCGTCTTGATTTCCACTGCGACCTGACCGAAAAGAAAATCCTGATTGGTGCTGAGCGGGGCTTGCCACGCGTTCATGACGTTCAGACTCGCGACGCCTTTACTCAATCCAGCTTCGATGAAGGAGAGTTCGCCATACAAACCAACGTAGTCCTCACGGCTCAAACCAAGCTGCGCCCCCCGCTGAAAGAATTTCTTCCAGCGGGCAAGCCGCCGACTCAACGATTTGAGGGAATCGGAAGCGCCCGCATGAGGAATCCAATGTTCCAAAATGTCTGCGCAAAAAATCGTGAAAATCTCACGATACCCCGCGCTCGTTTCCTGAATCCGAATCGTGGCCCAGTCGCTCCGTCCGGCTTCGTCCGGGCCAACGTCAATCGAGTAGCCCTTTGTTTCATCCTCCAAGCGGAGGCCGCGAACCGATTTGAGTTCGGTTTCGAGCACAAGGATTCGAGCATCCGTCGGACGGTGAATACCAGCATGTGCGGGCCACGCACATGTCAGCGGGATGCGCCGATG